>CACAYQ010000024.1 GCA_902536695.1 uncultured Bacteroidota bacterium
CTTTCTATTGCATTTACCATTTTTCAATTTAAAGGATGGAGTTCTTATTACAATAGCGGTAATGCTATGAAATCTTTTGTGACTTTCGTTTACGGTCAGTATGGGAAGAATTTTAAAGTAATGAAAGCAGATCAAGTGATTGATTATGACGGAGAAAATTATCTTATAAACGAGGATAACATCACTAGTACTGAACTTGATGAGGTGAAGTTGTTTTTACGTCAGATTTGTGGTGTGTCCACATCTTTTACAGATGCTAAATTCAATTTTAATGATTACGATAGTCCTTATTCAATTTACGATGTTTCGTCTGCCCAAAAAGTAAGGCATGAAAATGGAGAACTTTATCTAGACACAGTAAAATTTTCAGAAGTTCAGAAAAACGAACTATTTAAATTCTCTTTTGGCGTTTGTAACGACCAACCTTTCTTTATGCTCAAAGGGAAATACGGAGAAGATTTTTCTATTAGTTTAAATGGTGAGGATTTAGAATACAGTAAGAAAAGATTATTTTTTCCTGAAAAACCATTGACTACCGAAGAAAGGGAAGCCATAAATACAAAGGTCTACCAAGGAGGTAAAGAATATCAAATCGTTAATGGAAATGTTTTCTACGATAATGAAGAAATAAAACAATTTGAGTCTTTTTTTCAATTAGATCAAAATTTAAATATTGAGGTTAAGGATGGTATTTGGAAACAGGCCAGGCAAGAACTCAATGCTAATCAATATGCCGAATTTTTTCAAACCTCGAATGTATCAAGTAGTTTTGTTTGGGTCCTTACTATCATACATTTTTTACATTTAATTCTTTCTTTGTCAGCAATGTCAGTAGTTATTTTTAGAGCAAATAAAGGGGTGTATAATGTAGATAACGTAGCCGGATTAAGAGCAGTAAGCGTATTTTGGCATTTTGTAGGTTTTTTGTGGCTTTACTTATATGTTTTTTTAGAATATATTAATTAAACTTGTAACTGAAAATTTAGATTATGGCTGGACATTCGGAAAATATTAGTAGATCAGAACTTTGGGGGGGAGATGGCTCTCCGTTTAGAATTTCCTACGGTAAGCAATGGATGTGGATGTTTTTGGTGTCAGATGCACTCACTTTTGGTGGGCTTTTGACTGCTTATGGTTTTGCAAGACATCAAGCGGCAGATTGGCCAATTGGTGAGGAAACATTTAATGCAATGCCTTTTCTTGGAAATGGTTATCCGTTGCTTTATGTGGCTTTAATGACTTTTATCCTAATTGTAAGTTCCGTAACGATGGTATTGGCAGTTGAAGCGGCACACAGACTAGATAAAAAAGGAGTTGTAAAGTGGCTTCTACTTACCGTTGTAGGTGGCCTATTCTTTGTAGGTTCTCAAGCTTGGGAATGGTATCATTTTATTCACGGGACCCACTTTGGTTCCATCTTAACATCCGAAGGCTGGGCTGTGTTGGAGTACGCTGGAAGTGAACCCGTCTTACAGTTTGGAAGAGGTATCAGTATAACCGGAGCGGAAGCTCAAGCATTAATTGATTCTTCATCCGCCTCTATGCAAGGTGCAAATCTTATTGAAAATGAATATGCACCAATGGTACCTCAATATGCTGACTTTTTCTTTTTTATCACAGGATTTCACGGTTTTCATGTTTTTTCAGGAGTTGTATTTAATCTAATCATATTAATAAATGTAGTAAGAGGAGTCTATGATAAAAGAGGACATTACGAAATGGTTGAAAAGGTAGGTTTATACTGGCACTTTGTAGACCTTGTTTGGGTTTTTGTATTTACATTCTTTTACTTAGTATAATATATTTGAAATGGAAAGAGACGATTTAGTACACGATCATAATTATTCAGTTGCAGCAAATCATGACGAAGCTCACGGTGTTGCCATTAGAAAAACAATTTGGAAGGTTACCGCTATTCTAACTATCATAACTGTAGTTGAAGTATTAATTGGAGCTTTTATAAAGCAATACACTGGCGACCAAGGAGCTGACAATTCATTATGGCCATATGTTAAAGTAGGGTTTATAGTTCTTACTGTAGTTAAAGCAGCTTATATAGTGTTGGTATTTATGCACCTAGGTGATGAGAGAAAAAACTTTAAAATGGTCATATTAGTACCTTATGTTTTATTTATTGTATATCTTATTTTCATTTGCTTAACGGAGTCCTCGTACTGGAACCACATTTTACATCAAGAAGAAAGTGGGGTCATTGAACAAGAAATGTCTTTAAATGCTTATTGCAATAAAGCTTTAGAGTTTGATAAGACAAAGACAGTACATCTATAATTAGTTTATGAAGAAAAAGGGCTTTATCGTCCTAAGTCTCATATTTGGGACATTCGCCATCCTTACGCTATCTCTAAAGAAGTGTAGCGAACCTGTTTTTATACCTCAACCTAATTTCGGTCAACTTGGCTCCCCATTTGAATTTACAGATTATAAAGGAGATACGATTTCTTCATGTTCCTTAAACGATAACATCGTTCTTTACAATTTTCTCTCTGTAGATTGTCCAAATGATTTTGAAAAATGTCCATTTAGATTAGAGTGGTTCAAAATAAAGATTTATACAGAACTAGTAGGTAATTTAGGTTTCAAAGATGTCAAAGTAGTTACTTCTTTTATTGATACCATTTCGGATATCAATGATCGAATAAGTGAATTTAGAAAATACAATGAGATAGATTCTGATAAATGGATCATGACTTCCAATTCGTATTTTCCCTATTTTGATCAAGACTTCTTGAGAGGAAATCCTTGGGAGAAAAAAGACACCTTGTTTGGATTTGAAAGAGAAGCATATTTAATGACTTTATTGGTAGATAAAAATCAGCAAATAAGAGGTAAATATTTTACATACAATTTTGGTGAAATAAGAAGAATTACAAAGGAAATTAGTTTGTTGATCAGAGAAGAAATACAAAATGACAGCACATATTCTATGCCTGTTTTAGGAAACAAAGATTTTGATCCATCTATCCCCGGAGATACAGCATACCACGAAATTCCATTCTGGTCTTTTATTAACCAAAAAGGAGACACAGTAACTGGTGAGATCATGAGCAATAAAGTTTGTCTTGTAGATTTCTTCTTTACTCATTGTCCTACCATTTGTCCGATAATGACCTTTAACATGAAAAAAATCCAATCTAAATTAGAAAATGAATGCATTGATGATGTAGAGTTAATTTCATACACTGTGGATCCAGATCGAGATTCAGTAGAACGATTAAGAGAATATGCCAATAGCTATGATGTTAATTTTGATAACTGGAATTTATTAACGGGAGATCAAAAAATAATATATGAACTTGGAGTTAATGGCTATCTAGTTCCAAATCAAGAAGATGCTCTTGCTCCAGGAGGATTCTTACACTCCGAAAAAATGATATTGATTGATCAACAACAGCGAATAAGAGGTTATTATGACGGAACTGATGAGAAAAATATCTCAAAAATTGTTAAGGATATAAAGAAATTACTTTAAGAAGAGCAAAACAATTTTCAATCCCAATTTTTTTTACCATACTTTTACTTAAAAATTAATTATGAGTAGTTACCCATCAGCATCTTTAAAAAAAGACGATAAAAAAGCTAATATTTTAATTTGGACCGTTTCTGCTGTTGTATTTGCTGCTGTAGTTATTCTACATGAACTGAAAATTGAAGTTGATTTAGGATTTGATCCTCACTTTTTTGCCAGGTTGAATGCTATAATCAATGGCTCAGTTGCAACTCTACTCATATTGGGTCTGTATTTAGTGAAGTCAAAAAATTTTATGGCCCACAAAAGAGTAATGAATTTATCAATTATTCTTTCTGTGGTTTTTTTAGTGTCTTACATTGCTCATCATTTATTAGCTGATAGCACAGTTTTTGGAGGAGAGGGAAGCATTAAGACAGTGTATTATTTTATATTAATAACTCACATCTTACTAGCTGGTCTTTCTTTGCCCTTTATTTTGTTTTCTGCATATAGAGCGTCTATTGCCGAGTTTGGCAAACACAAAAAGCTAGTTCGATTTGTTTATCCTGTATGGCTTTATGTAGCCGTTACAGGTGTTGTTGTTTATTTCATGATAGAGCCTTATTACAGTTGAATACCTTATACAAAATAGCTTTTCTGTGTTTGACGGTGATGTATTCATTACCTTCTATTTCTCAAGGTTGCTCAACATGTAGAGCCCAAATAATCACAAGTAATAAAGAGGATTTTACAGTAGGTAATGGCCTAAATACGGGGATTCTCTTTTTGATGATAATTCCATATATAATTTTGTTTTTTTTATTTAGAAAACAAATTGTTCACCTATTCAAATCTTTAAAAGCAAAGACTTGAATAAAATTTGGAATTCGTTCTATAGTAATTATATTTGAAGAAGTTCTTTATAACTTATCCAGAAAGATGGAGGGATACGGCCCAATGAAATCTTAGCAACCCCAAAAAGGTAGGTGCTAATTCCGGATTACTTTAATGTAAATCAAGATAAGAGATAATAGAAATTAAGCATATTAATATTAAATCTCTTTCCATTGAAAGAGATTTTTTTTTGCAGTTAATGAAACGAATACAAGAAGTTATTAAAGAGAGAATTTTAGTCCTGGATGGGGCTATGGGGACCATGATTCAGCGACACGATTTACAAGAAGCTGATTTTAGAAAGAACTGGTTTGAAAATCACCAAAGCTCATTAAAAGGCAATAATGATTTACTAAGTTTAACAAGACCTGACATCATTGAATCTATACATCGAGCTTATTTTGATGCAGGTGCAGATATCGTTGAAACTAACACCTTTTCTGGGACTAGTATTGCCCAAGCAGATTACAACTTAGAAAAATATGCGTATGAAATTAATTTTCATGGGGCTCAAATAGCCAAAAAAGTAGCTGAAGAGTTCACAAAAAAGAACCCAACTAAGCCTCGGTTTGTGGCTGGTTCAATGGGCCCTACAAACAGAACAGCATCTATTTCTCCTGATGTAAATGATCCTGGATTTAGAAATATCAATTTTGATCAATTAGTTGAAGCCTATAAAGAGCAAGTTAAGGGATTGATCGATGGAGGTGTTGATATTCTTTTAGTTGAGACAGTATTTGACACATTAAACGCTAAAGCTGCGTTATTTGCAATTGAACAGTCTTTTATTGAGATGGAAATTAGGGTACCTATAATGGTTTCTGGTACAATAACAGATGCAAGTGGCCGAACTTTAACTGGTCAAACAACTGAAGCATTTCTAATTTCAATCTCTCATTTACCTTTATTAAGTGTAGGCCTTAATTGTGCATTAGGAGCAAAGGATATGCAACCATATATAAAAACATTAGCTAATAAATCTACCTTTTATATTAGTGCATTCCCCAATGCAGGGTTGCCTAATGAATTTGGAACATATGATGAAACTCCGTCAATTATGTGTGAGCAATTAGAGAAATTTTTAAATGATGGTTTAATTAATATAATTGGGGGTTGTTGTGGAACTACTCCGGAGCATATTCATGCTATTTCCAAGTTAGCTTCCAATTACAAGCCTAGAGCAATTGATCTTACATGAGTTTATTAGAAGAATATAGCTCAAAGTATATGTTTAAATGGCATAATATTCCATACATGAAGTTGTCTGGTCTTGAGCCATTAATTTTTACTCCTGATACAAATTTTGTAAACGTAGGTGAACGGACCAATGTAACTGGTTCAAAAAAGTTTTTGAGGCTGATAAAAGAAGAAAATTTTGAGGAAGCTATTGACATCGCGAGAGAACAAGTTGAAGGAGGCGCTCAAATAATAGATATTAACATGGATGAGGGGATGTTGGATGGTGAAAAGGCTATGGTTAGATTTTTAAACCTAATTGCGGCAGAACCAGATATTTCTAGAGTGCCTGTTATGATTGACTCTTCTAAGTGGTCTATCATTGAGGCGGGGTTAAAGTGTATTCAGGGAAAAGGTGTTGTTAACTCCATTTCCTTGAAAGAAGGCGAAGAAGTATTTATATATCAGGCAAAAAAAATTAAACTTTATGGAGCTTCTGTTATTGTCATGGCTTTTGATGAGAAGGGACAAGCTGATAGTTACGAAAGACGGGTAGAAATTTGCAAAAGATCTTATGACATTTTAGTGGATAAAGTAAATTTCCCAGCTCAAGATATCATTTTTGATCCAAATGTTTTTCCAGTGGGTACGGGGATGGAGGAACATAAAAATAATGCTGTTGATTTCTTTAAAGCAACCCGATGGATAAGAGAAAATTTACCGGGCGCTCACGTTAGTGGAGGAGTAAGTAATGTTTCATTTTCATTTAGAGGCAATAATTCTGTTCGAGAAGCTATGCATTCTGCCTTTCTTTTTCACGCCATAAATGAAGGGATGGATATGGGGATTGTAAATCCTACCATGCTTGAGGTCTATGATGATATACCAAAAGAATTGTTAGATAAAGTAGAAGATGTATTACTAAACAGAAAAAATAATGCCACTGAAGAGTTATTAGAATATGCATCACAAGTTTCTTTTGAAAATAAAAAAGGCAATGAGAAGGTCTTAAAATGGAGAGATAAAGTTGTTGAGGAGAGACTGGAATATGCATTAATTAAAGGAATTACAGAATATATCGAGGATGACGTTGAAGAGGTAAGAAAATTGGTAAATAGGCCAATAGAAGTCATTGAAGGGCCATTAATGAATGGAATGAATACAGTTGGCGATTTATTTGGCGAAGGGAAAATGTTCCTACCACAGGTAGTAAAGTCTGCAAGAGTCATGAAGAAAGCGGTGGCTTATCTTACCCCTTTTATCGAAGCAGAAAAGACAGTAAAGCATACAAAGGGTAAAATTCTTTTAGCAACAGTGAAGGGAGACGTACATGACATAGGGAAAAATATTGTTGGAGTTGTTTTGGGGTGCAATAATTATGAAATTATTGATTTAGGAGTTATGGTTCCTGCTTACAAAATTATTGAGGAAGCCAAAAAAAATAAGGTAGATATCATAGGACTTAGTGGATTGATTACACCTTCCTTAGACGAAATGATTGATGTAGCTAAAGAAATGGAAAAAAATGAAATTCGAGTACCATTATTGATTGGTGGAGCTACCACATCTAGAGTCCATACAGCTGTTAAAATAGAGCAAGTATTACCTTCTTCTCAAGCTATCCACGTTTTGGATGCTTCTAGATCTGTAACAGTTGCAGGGAGTTTGCTTGGTAAAGGCAAGGAGGATTTCTTAGCAAAAACAAAATCTGAATATCAAACATTAAGAGATTATCATGCAAAGAAAAAGGATCAAAAATCGTTCTTGACTATAGATCAAGCTAGAAAAAATAAATTCCAAATAAACTGGACTAAATACAACCCAACTAAGCCAAGAAAAATGGGTTCACATGTGTGGTATGATTTGCCATTGGAAAAAATTGTTCCTTACATAGATTGGACACCTTTTTTTCAAACTTGGGAACTTTATGGTAGATTTCCCAAAATTTTAAATGATGAAATAGTAGGTCTAGAGGCTCAAAAATTATACGATGATGCCCAAAAAGTCTTATCAAAAGTAATTGAAGAAAATATCATTCAAGTAGATGTAGTTTATGGTTTTTGGCAAGCTTTTAGCGATCAAAATGATGATATCCACTTAATTAACGAAAAAGGGGAGGTAATCGCTAAATCTCATACATTAAGGCAACAGACATCAAAATCAGCGAAAGCAAAAAATATGGCATTGAGTGATTTTATTCGTCCTAAATCTGACGAGGCAACAGATTATTTAGGAGCATTTGTAGTTTCTGCTGGTAAAAATGTAGCAGATATCGCAAAGCAATATGAGGAAGACTTAGATGATTACAGTTCCATAATGATAAAGGCAATAGCAGATAGAATTGCTGAAGCAGCTACTGAATATTTACATGAAAAAGTAAGAAAAGAGTTCTGGGGATATGCTTCTAACGAATCATTTAATAATGAGGAACTAATAAGAGAAAAATACAGCGGTATTCGACCTGCTCCAGGCTATCCAGCTTGTCCTGATCATACTGAAAAGAAAACTATATTCAAGCTGTTAAATGCGGAAGAAAATATTGGTGTTACTTTAACAGAGTCGTTAGCCATGTTCCCAGCATCCTCTGTTTCAGGTTGGTATTTTGCTCATCCAGATGCTAAATACTTTGGTTTAGGAAAGATTAAAAAAGATCAGGTAAACGATTTGGCAAAGCGCAAAGCCGTAGATGAATCGGTTATGTTAAAATGGTTGGCACCTAATTTGGACGATTAATTTTGATTTCAAAAGGGTAATGATAAGGTATACACATGTTATCATTACAAGTCATGTAGTCAATAGATCCATTTAGATATCCTTTGTTTTTATTGATTGTTATAGGCTGTCTGAATGTAGTTGTATCTTCATAATAAGCTAAATCTAATCCGAAATTTTTATCATATTTAATAATAGGACTGTGCTGGACTAGAGAGTCTTTTAATGTTACTCCTTTTTTTTTGTGGAATTGAATGGAAGTTGGAAGTGGGCCATCCTCAGGGGAAGGTACATATATAGCATAAAGATGCCATCCCTTCTTAATTTTTGCTTTAAAATGAATTTCACTATTTAATTTATTGTAAGAGATTTCCCATATAACCTTATCCTGACTAAAAGTATTTCCTGTAATCAAAATTAAATACAGAATAAGAAGATAAACTAGAGTTTTACTTAAAGAGATGAGGTTTGATTTAATTGGTTCCATGCATCGATACCGCAATTTAGCCAATCAGCATAATCTTGTGCATTTGGTGTATAACTAACAGGGTGATTTAGTAAATTTCCATCGGGGCTAATCAGTACATAAAATGGCTGAGACACCTTCTGAAAAACATTAGCTTCGAAGGTAGCCCATTTGTCACCGACAGTATTAATTTTCTTTTGTTTTTTGGTACCGTCATTCATTACTATTGTGATTTCACCTTGTAGTTCTTTTGGTAATTCTTTACGATCATCTACATATAAAGACACCAAAACATACTCATCATCGATGATATCAAATACTTCCTGTTTGCTCCAAACGTTATCTTCCATTCTCCTGCAATTGGTACAAGCATGCCCTGTAAAATCAACCAGTAAAGGTTTATTTTCTTCTTTTCCTTGGATTATTGCTGTTTCAAAATCATGAAAACAATTTAACCCGTTTGGACATTCACTAGGGTGGAACCAACTGTATGAAACTGGTGGGGCAACTCCACTCAAAAGATTAAGTGAACTGTATGTGTTTGTATTTTCATTAACGCTAAAACCTAGTGCAAAATAAACACCAAGAACAGCGAAGCTTAAAGCAAGTATAATTCGGGTGGGTTTTAGTTTTTGGATAGGACTATCGTGAGGGAACTTAATCCATCCAAATAAATATAGTGCGGTTCCAATCGCACATATTATCCAAATAATTAGGAATGCTTCATACTTCAAAAAGCCCCAGTGTTCAACCAAATCAGCAGTGGACAAAAACTTAAATGCGAGAGCTAATTCAGCAAATCCTAAAACGACTTTAACTGAGTTTAGCCATCCACCAGATTGGGGTAATGACTTCATAATAGAAGGAAAAGCGGCAAAAAGTGTGAATGGGAGTCCAAGTCCAACTCCAAAACCTAACATAGCCATAGTTATGGGGACAGGACCCTTGTCTAGGGAGCCCGCTAAAACAGAACCTAAAAGAGGTCCAGTACAAGAGAATGAAACAATAGCTAATACAAGGGCCATAAACATAACCCCGATTACTCCACCAATGTCAGCAGCCTTATCTGCTTTATTAGCCCAGCTGGTAGGTAATGTGAGTTCGTAATAACCAAAAAAAGAAAATGCAAATACTAGGAATATGACAAAAAATATCACATTTAAAAGGGCACTAGATGATATTTTATTTAGTACTTCGGGGTCTGTTCCTTGAAAGTAAAAAGGGAGACTAAGAGAAACATACACTATAATAATAGAAAAACCATACAAGAGTGCTTTCCCAATCCCAGAGCCTTTTTCTTGCCCCCCTTTAGTAAAAAAACTAACTGTTAATGGAACCATTGGGAATACACAGGGAGTAAAAAGAGAAATTAATCCGCCAAAAAAGCCTAATAACAAGAGTGTCCAAAAACTTTTATTACTCTCTTCCGTTTCTCCACAGGTGTCAATTATAGGCGTGTTAAGGTCAAAATTTTCTAATTTAGGTATGATAGCTAATGTTGAACTATCTGTTTTGTAAATGACCTCTTTTTCAATGGATTGACCCTTGCTAAGATCCACAGTAAATGAGTAGTCGTCTGGTGGCAAACATTGCGTTTCATCACATATCATGTAATTGACGTTACCCGTAAAAACCAATGAATCTGGATTTAAAGACTTTATTTTTTGCTTAAATACAGCAATGTGACTAAAGAAGCTAATTTCCATATCCCAAACAGGATCATATTTATTTTCAATGTTAATCTCTTTTGTGAGCCCTATTGTTTCAAAAACTCCATTTAAATTGTAGGTGATATAGGTTGATAAAGGACCCTCATCACTTTTTAAGAATTGAGAATATAAATGCCATCCGCTTTCTAGGTTGGCTGTAATGGTAACTTCATATTCTTGATTACCCAAGTGGTTAGATTTCACATTCCACGTTACAGGGTCTTCTGCCCAAGAAATAGAAAGTAGTAGGGTAAAAAAGACCGTTAAAAAAGAATATAATTTTTTTTGCAATTTCATGCTTTTCTCCTTCTAAGAATTAGGACAGAAATAATGAGCAATGATATTAATCCAAAAATGATAATCATTACTTCGTTTGAATTTTTTTCATTGGCACTAGATTTTTGACTGCAACCAGATATTTTGAATGTGAATTTATCTGAAAAGGGGGGAAGGCAATGTACATCATCACACGTTTGAAAAGTAAATGTGCCTTTTAGTACAAAGTTACTATCACTAAGAAGGGTTATTTTCTTTTTGATAGTGATAGCACTATCATGCAAGTACAACATTTCTTTCGCTACCTTATCATAAATTTCTTCATATTCTGGTTCAATTATAGAATCAGAATCTATAAAAAGCAACGTATCTTGAGCTAATATGATTTCAGTTGGCAATGAATAACAATCAATTGGTAAATTGGCACCATTGATATGCCAGCCATCAATAATATCTAGGTTAGCGATAATATACGCTTCACAACCGTTTTGTTCCAAAGATAAACTGTATTTAACTTTATCTCTAGGGTCTTCCTTAACAAGCTTTTTACTATTAACTAAAGAGTCATTACTATTTTGAGCAATTGTAGTTGAGGCAAAAATAAAGGTGAGAGTGAAAGAAAAAAAAATAAAAATATTCTTCAAAATATACGATTGAAATAATATTCAAATTTACAAGTAAATTTTCTTGAAGCAAGAATTACATGATGAATATATACTATTGTTAAAGAATTACGTCTACTACTCTGTTAATTGGAATAACAACGCCTTTTTTGAGTACAATATTTTTATCGCCTACAGCCCATATCGTTGTTCTGACTTCTTTTAAACCTACACTATCCTCAAATATGATTCTCATCTTTGTTCTGTGAATATTACCTAAAACCATGGATCTTCTTAACTTCTGGATGAGCTTATTCATGTCAGCTTTAGATTTTTCTAATGGAATGTTCGGAAATAATAAATCAACAACATTCTCTTTTTCTATGAGAGTAGGTGCAATGGTCATGTTTATAAAGTGATTATAGAATAGAAAAATTACAAAAAATCCATTAAAAATGCAAGATTTTGTGAGCAACTAACTTGAAATACGTTCAATTTTATATACCCTTTTGGTCTTATTATTTATTTTAAATAGGTCGTTTATGATGTATCCGATTAGCCAAATTATATGACCATCTGAGGTGATTACATAGGTTTTGTCTTTCTCAATTAAGGGTGTTTTTTTATCAATTAAAATATCACTAATCTTTTTTGACCCTTCCATCCCCAGTGGTCTTATTTTATCTCCATTTTTCCAAGTTCTAATGGTTAAAGGAAAAGATAATTTATCTGCATCAAAAAAAACTACATTATTTGTATTTGTGTATTCTTTTGGGATATCTTCAGAAGTTTGAAATGATAACCCCAATGGTTCTTTTATCATTTCACAATGATTTGAAATTTCAACTTTTACGTCTTTTTTTTCAAACTTCTTACTTATGATCCAAAAATTCCTATCCTGAGTTATTTGATACTCCTTTGCTACCATTATTTTACCAGACTGTTTTGGGTTTGACACCCAGTTTTCAGCTTGATCATGATTAAATCCAAATGCCTTTAAATAATGAATATAACACAACGGGTTTATAGATTTATCGTGTTGGATTTTAATATTCTTATTTTCATATTTAATATTCTTTTCTAATTTCTCATTAATTAACTCTTCTAAAAGGATATAATCTTCTTTTATATATCGCATTGATTGGGTAATACCTTTTTCAGCTTGATCAAACCTTTTGTAAATAGGGCTTAACACATTGTTTCTTAAAAAATTCCTATCGTATTTAACTTCGCGATTGGATTGGTCTTCTCTGTAGGGTACTTTATTTAGCTTTGCATAGTTCAATAATTGCTTTTTACTAAAGCATATTCCAGGCCTGATGATATTAGATCTTTTTTTTGGAATACCTTTTAGCCCTTTCATTCCGCTTCCTCTTATTAAATGTAAAAGAAGCGTTTCATGATCATCATTTTGATGGTGAGCGGTCATGATATAATTACATTTTTTTTGATTTGCTATTTGATGGAAAAAAGTGTAGCGAATTTCTCTTGCCTCAACTTGAACATTCTTACTTATATCTACTCTTTTTGTAAATAATTCGATGTTATTTGCATGGCAATATTCTATGACTAATTTTTCGTCTAAGTCGCTTTCCTTTTTTCTAAGTTGATAATTTACATGTGCTGCAATCACTTTTAAACCACAAGTTTGAGAAAGGTGTAATAAACTCATAGAGTCTACCCCACCCGAAACACCCATTAAAAAGGTTTCATTACTAGGAATCTTATTTTCATGTAAAAAGGCTAAAAATATTTTTTGATAATCAATCATTTTCACATGCTTTAAAAAGAGAAGCTGCTTTCGTTAATGTTTCTTCATATTCTTCTTCAGCTGAACTTTGAATGGTTATCGCACCACCAACGTGAAATGATAAAAGCTGTTTTGCCTTATTGTAAATCAAAGTTCTAATGACTACATTGAGATCAAAATCTCCATTTGGTTTAATTATTCCGATAGATCCGGAGTAAAGGCCTCTTCTAGAGGGTTCATATTGATCCATTAATTCCATTACTCTTACCTTAGGCGCACCTGTCATTGATCCCATAGGGAATGTAGCTTTTATGATATCACTAAAAGTTACATTTTTTTTCATATCACATGAAATGGTTGAAATCATCTGGTGTATATTTTTGAAGGTATAAACCTGACAAAGCTCTTCCACTTTTACAGAATCTCGTTTAGCAATTTTACTTAAATCATTTCTGACTAAGTCTACAATCATGATATTTTCTGCTCTTTCTTTCGCATTTTCTCGAAGCTCTTTTTTAATCTGATTGTCACTAGATTCATTAGCCATTCTCTTACGTGTTCCTTTAATAGGACTAGAAAATAATCGGTCCCCCCTCTTTTTTAGAAAAAGTTCTGGACTTGCGCTGAGTACGTAATGATGTTCTAGATCAGCGTATACTTTATATGGGGCTTGAGTTAGGTTTGATAATTTCTCAAAAACGTTTTTAGCATTAAAATTTTCAACATTTGAAACCCATTCGTAACAAAAGTTAGCTTCATAAAAATCTCCTTTTTGAATATGATTTTTAATCTTTCCTATTGTTTCTAAGTAGTTCTTTTTTGAAGTTTTAGGTTCAAATTGTATATCATTATCACTTATTTTTTTTCCGGGTTTAAACCCTTTAAAAGAATAATTTTTAGCTGGAATAATACAATGGATTAGAGGAAATCCAATATCATTTTTATGATTAGTTTGGAGATCCTCGATGTGATTTTTCACATCATAGGCTATAAAAATCAAGATGTGTTTTCCGAAGTACTCGGCTAAAAACTCATCAAGCCCAGTAAATGGATTTTCTTTTTCTGTTGAAATCCACTGATCATGAATTCCTTTGAAATGATGTTCTCCAATTACAACTTCCAAGGCTAAATGTAGTCTTGGATTATTTTAACGACACATTTAGCCCAGTCTTCACTATCATTAAGTGCGGGAACCAAGTCTAATCTTTCTCCACCATTCTCTAAGAATATTTCTTGGTTTTCTTCAGAAATCTCTAGAATTGTTTCCAAGCAATCTGCTACAAATGCTGGAGAGAATACTAGCATTTTTTTCACTCCTTTTTTGGCTAGGTGCTCAACAGTTTGGTCCGTGTATGGTTCTAACCATGGATCTCTTCCAAGCCTCGATTGAAAGGTAGTTGTAAATTTATCCTCAGAAAGGTTAAGCATTTTAGATAAGTGAGCAGTTGTTGCATAGCAAGTTGCTTTATAACACAATTTATTTTCATTGTTTATCTCTTGATCGCAATGGTGATCTTTACATGGGGTTCCATCAAGATATACTTTATTTACATGTCTCTCTGGTACTCCGTGATATGAAAAAAGTATATGATCATATTCACTCATATCAAATGATGATGCTACTTTTTTAACACAATCCAAATATCGGAAATCATCATAAAATTGTCCAATCACTTTTATTTCTGGAATCACCCACCATTTAGATATTATTTTAAATGCTTTTTCAATAATAGATCCGGTAGTAGCAGACGCATATTGGGGATATAATGGGAAAATAATAATTTGATCATAATTAGCTAAGCGCATTTTCTCTAATATGGAGTTCATGCTTGGATTACCATATCTCATGGCTAATTCTACATCAAATTGTTTATGCCCAATCTTTCTTACTAGTTTCAATAGGTTTTTTCCGTAGGTTAATAAAGGTGAAGCTCCATTACCAATTTTAAATAGCTTTTTATATTCTTTGGCAGATTTAGGGCCTCTGGTGGGAACAATAATTCCGTTCACAAGCACTTTTCTTCCGATAGGATTAATATCAATCACCCTGGGATCATTTAGAAACTCAGACAAGTATCTTTTTACGTCAGAGGTTGAAGGACTATCTGGCGTACCCAAGTTTACGATTAAAACTCCAGTTTTTTTGCTCATTTTAAATGTGAAGAGGTCTACTTTCTGTAGCGGATAAGGCAGCTTCCTTCACTGCTTCACTATAGGTTGGATGTGGATGACATATTCTTGCAATATCCTCAGCGCTTGCTCTATATTCCATAGCAACTACCGCTTCCATAATTAAATCTGCAGCTCTTGGTGCAATCATATGAACACCTAGTACCTCGTCAGTGTTGCTATCAGAAATAATTTTAATTAAACCTTGAATATCCATTGATGCTCTAGCTCTACCTAATGCTCTAATTGGAAATTGACCAACCTTATAATCTGCCCCCATTTCCTTTAGTTGTTCTTCCGTCTTACCTACTGCGGCTACTTCTGGCCATGTGTAAACTACACCAGGAACTAAATTATAATTTAAATGAGGCTTTTGGTTCGCTATCATTTCAGCTACGTAAACTCCTTCTTCTTCTGCCTTGTGGGCGAGCATAGCACCTTTAACTACGTCACCAATGGCAAAAATATGACTTGAAGCCGTTTGAAGGTGTTCATTGGTCACTATTCTTCCAGCGTTATCAGTCATAATATTCGTATTTTCTAGCTTTAATCCTTCTGTATAAGGCTTTCTCCCCACAGCTACTAAACAGTAATCTCCCTCAACGGTAATTAATTCGTCTTTCTTATTTTTCACTTTTAAAGATACCCCATCCTTAGTTGAAGACACTTCTTGAACAGCATGATTAAATAAGAACTTAAATCCTTCTTTTTTGAGAATTTTCATTAGCTCTTTCCCAAGTGTTTTATCCATAGTGGGAATTAACCCATCTTGAAATTCGATCACAGTTACCTCAGAGCCCAACCTACCATAAACAGAACCTAGTTCAAGGCCTATTACACCACCACCAATTACAATCATATGCTTCGGAATCTCTTTTAAACTTAATGCCTCGGTGGAGGTAATAATTCTCTGTTTGTCCGGTTCCATTCCCGGGAAATAATTTGGCTTCGAGCCAGTTGCAATTATGATGTTATCTCCACTGATTACACTTTTTTTATCTCCTTCAATGGAAACGGTATTTTCATCAACAAAAGAACCTAGTCCGTTGTAAACCGTGATGTTATTCTTATCCATTAAAAAGTTAACACCATCACATGTTTGCTTAATGACTTCATCTTTTCTTGCCATCATATTTGGAAGGTTAACCTTCGGTTTACTGATATCAATTCCATGTTTTTCAAAGTCGTGTAATGCCGTGTGAAAATGCTCACTAGAATCTAGCAGAGTTTTTGATGGTATACAACCAACATTTAAACAGGTGCCTCCTAAAGTATTGTACTTTTCAATTATAGCTGTTTTTAAACCTAATTGTGCACATCGGATTGCTGCTACATAACCTCCTGGTCCTGATCCAATAACTATTACATTGTATTTTTCCATAATCTTAATAAAGTATTACTAAATTAATCATAATGCATGAATTAGGAATCAACTGTTTTCATTATAAATAACAAATTTATTTTTCCTAAAATAATAGTAGAAGACCAAAGCCAAAGAAATAATGATGGGTTTTATAGTGGGATTGAATTCTTGCACCATACCAAACCAAAAAAGTATGGTAGTTAATAAGCAAAAGCCAATTAAATACACATACACCAACGAAACTTTATTCCATTTTTTAAAAATGATGACCCAAACTAAATAAAGATAGGAGGGGTTGGCCCATAAAATATTAGAGTTGTTTTTTGTGGCTTGGTGATCAGTCCCAAACCACATAAAGAAAAGTAAAATTCCAAGTAAACTCAAAAAAGTCAATATTACACTAGACCAGATATTAAATATCCGTTCATTTTTCAAAAAGAGAAGGAGTAAAGTAATCGCGAGGATGACCCAGCCATATATTGCTATGCTTGAAAAATCAGAGCTTTCATCTTCATCAGATAAGATTAACACTTTTTTATTTGAAATCAATGTTTTGGATTGATCTACTGTAGTGATTTTAGTGGAATCCAAAATAGCTTCTAGATGTTCTGGAAGAAACATTAAATTTTCATTATTTACCAGTTGATCTATCCTTTTTCCTAATACAAGATCAATTCCTAGCATTAACCAGGGCTGAGGTGCTAGGTTTTGGTGTATTATTTCTCGAAAAGTAAATTTGTTTTCCGAAGGATGGTTACCCCATGTAATACTAGATTTAAAAATTGAACTCAACAGATCTCTGATTCTAGTAGAGCAATTGTCGTAAAAAAATTCATACTTATAATTTCTATTTTGAGGTAAATTATTAACCGAGATGAATTCAATGATTTCTTTTTTTTCACTTGTGGTTAGGTTTAATATTTGCTCTCTTACTCCTCTCTTATAGTAGCTGTATTCTCTGAGAAAATTCACTGTATTTTGAATTCCCATATAGTAGTTTAATCTACCTTTAGCAAAATCATATCCAAATTTGAATTGGTCTTCGTAATATTCAAAAATCCCCCAATTGACTACAATATCTTCATCGGATTCAATATGATTTATTCGCAGCGCGCTATGTCCAAATAAGCTGTAAATCTCAGATCCAGGATCACATGTGATGATACTTATTTCCACTTTTTCTAGATCAAATGTAATTGGGCTGTTGTTGCTGTAACTTATTTGATGTAATAGTAAAGGGAGGATTACACTAATCCAATTTAAAAAGCATTTTAGCATTTCTTGTTGTTATTTCAGCAATTTCTTCAAAAGTACAATTATAAATTATTGCCAACTTTTCTGCAATTAGTTTTAGATGAGTGCTTTCATTTCTTTTTCCTCTGTAAGGGTTCGGAGACAAATACGGGGAATCTGTTTCTAACATGAGATGTTTTAGCTCAATGTTTTGAAGTGTTTTATCAAGGCCGCCATTTTTAAAAGTAACTACACCACCAATTCCCATCTTGAAATTTCCATAGTCGATGATTTTTTTTGCTTGTTTTAAACTCCCTGTAAAACAATGAAAAACACCAAACAAAGATGAATCATGAATCTTATCTAGCACTTCAAAAATTTCTTCATAGGAATCACGTGCATGGATTACAATAGGGAGATGGAGCTCCTTAGCCCAGTTAATTTGTTCTTCAAAAGCTTTCTTTTGAATGGTTAACGTGGTTTTGTCCCAATATAGATCAATACCTATTTCACCAATTGCAATGTAGTTTCCATTGTATAAATAGGTTTTAATGGAATTCAATTCCTTTTCAAAATCTTCTTTTACGGAGCATGGATGTAACCCCATCATAGGTTTGCAGCAAGAATATTTCTCACATGTAGAATGCAGGGATTCTATGGTTGAAGTATCAATATTTGGGAGTAGCAATTTGTTTATGCCATTTGACATACACTTTTCAATTACAGTATTTCTATCATCGTTAAACTCCTTTAAATAAATATGGGTATGCGTATCAATGAGCAAAACTTAAATTTTAGTTTATTGTAAAAGATAATTTATCTATTTTATTAAATGTAAAATTGTTGTAGTAGAGAATCAAATCGCAATTTGAAATAAAGTCAGATAAATTTGAAGAATACTTTTCAAAGTAGGTGTCCGTATTATATTCTTTTAAGGTTTTATCTCGAAATTGTATACCTCCATTTAGCTGCTTAAAGGTTTGAAATTTCCAAATGTAGATTTCTGTTTCAATATTTTTCATTGATAAATAGTCTCTTACACCATTTCTCAATACATAAACACCTTTAAAATTATCGGGTACGTTTATTAGAAATACTTTTTTTTCATGGCTCAATACTTTTGATAATTCTGACAAATAGTTTTCAGCTAACAATGACGCCCCAATCCATTTTTGATTATTTAAAATAGTCATAAAAAAAAACATTGATATAGATATTGCCGTGACTATAATCTTTATTTTATTTTTTAAAAAAGAAACAGCACTTCCAAAAAACAGAACGATTGGAACAGAAGCAAAATATCCATATCGATCAGATTGAATCATATTGATTGATGTTATTTCTAAATTAATGACGGGCAAAATACAGATACAAAAAATAAATAACCACAACCCCATCTTATTGAATTTGCGATTTTTAATGAGGTGTAAAATAATTGGAGTTAAAATTGAAATTATTAGCAAGCATTGTGTAATAAGAAGTCCTGATGAGGTAGCATATCTTGAAAATGAAAAAAACTTGATAAAATAACCTCCTATTACTTTTAGTATTGAGGTTAATTGAAAGTTTAAGTGTGTAATTTCTCCGTAACCTCCCACTAATTCTCCTAATACAAGATATCTTGAGATTAGTGACAGAATTACAATTAAGAAAGAGTAAAGTAGGTAAAGATTTTTTTTCTTTTCTTTTGCAAAATAAGAAAAGGCATATATAAATATAGGGGTAGTATATCCAATTTCTTTGCTGTGGATAGATAAAATGAAAAATAGACAGTAACTCAGTATTTGATTTTTAAAATACGATCTTATGGCAACAAGTGTAAGCATAAGACAGCACTGATATCCAATAGAAGAAAACCAAAATATAGCTTCTGATTGATAGGGAATTAGAATGAAAAAAATACTAGAAAGAATAGCACTATAAGGCTTAAAGTTTAAATTTTCAAGTGCTATTCGGTAAATGAGGACAGCAATATAAAAATGAAGAATGATTTGGGTAATGTGAATTAAAAATGCGTTCTGATTGAAAATATCTAAAAGTATAAGCTGGATAATATGAGTAACAGGAATGAAAAATGCATCATAAAAATTGGATGAAATTATACCCCAACCTTCACTTTGATAATGTTGTAGAAAAGTAAAATCATCAGACAAAAAACCAATATTAGCAAATGGGAGATAACAGGCTATACAAATTAAACTGATAAAAATTTGAGGATATCGTTTTAAATAATCCATTAATGTTTTGTTACCTCAGCAAATACATTTTTCCAAAATTCTTTTTGAAACTTTTATCTGCATTTGTTTTTCTTTGCTCGATGGGAACTCCATTTATTTTGGCATCTACTTTATACAAATAAACCCCATTGGCAAGTAAATCTCCAAATTCATCTCTACCGTCCCAGTAGTATTGCGTTTTATTATGACCAATTCGGATGGATTCATTTTCAAGTAAGTCGATCTGTTTGACTACTTTTCCTGTTACGGTTAGAATGGTTAAATTCAATTCATCTGGCATTATACTTCCCGTCAGTGTGTAAATAAAATAGGTTTTAGTGGAAAAAGGATTGGGATAGTTAAATACATTAGTAATAGTTGATCTAGTAACTACCTCAAAGCTAATTTCATAATCGCTATCTCCGCTTATGTTACCACTTTTATCTCTGCCTTGCACTTTTAACTTATAAATTCCATCTGCACTAAAAATGGGGTTATAAACTATTTTAAATGGATTTTGATCGTCTGCTAACTCATAGTTTAAGATAATTTGTTGTTGATGTTGGTATGGAATTCTAGTCCATGTATTTTGGTTAGGGGCCATTAAATAGACTTGTATATTATTAGTGTCACTATCCTCATTTAACATCAGTATGGTATTTTCGTCTTTTAATGTAATTAGAATTTCTGGCTCACTATTAATGATATCTTGATTCATAATGTGGATGCCGTCAAAAGTAACATCCAATAAAGGATTGGTTTTATCAGATTCTACAGTAAATGGATTTATGGCAATATTGTTAAAATAATATTGTTCCAATTGATCTTGAGTGGATCCATCAACTCGAGGGTTAGAATTAGTAAAAAAATAATTTTGATTATTTCTATTGGAAGTATTAAATGATATAGTGTCCAATAATATATGGTGCTTTTTTAAGGAATCAGATCGGGGATAGTCAATGTTAGTGTAAGTATAATTTTCGTTGTATGTGGAGTATTTTGTTAACAAGCTATCCATGTCGAATGGAGAAATGTTTTCTATAGCTATGGCGAATTCTCCAATCTCTCCCTGTTGTATTGGTGAATCAAAGGAAGAATAATATCCTTTTTTTGGGTTTAGGGCGAGCTCTGGTGCTGGATCATACATGACCAACCAATTTTTCATCTTAGCTGGGGTTCCGTTTATACTATCAAAATAAAATAACTCAAATTTTAAAGAATGAAATTGCGAGGGGTCAATAATAGCATCTAAACTCAGTATGGAATCCTTAGATGGAAAAATAGTATCTAAAATATGCACCTGACTGTTGAAATTGTTTACTCCAAATATGGATAGTGATAATGAATCTGTATTATTTTGATCTGCATTTTGATGTTGCCAATGTAAAGCATTCCAGTTTTTCGCAGGTCCAATCGTATTTGTCTTCATCCAACCTACTCCATTTCTGCCTATAATATCTTGTTGTGAAGATAAGTGTTCTACTACATCACCTGAACTTCCAGAAAGTGTATCAGTAGTATGAATTTCTATGGTAGAACTTAAATCTCCTTTTTTGGTAAAAAAAATAAAACCGTCATCTGGCATTCCAGGTTGAAATCCTGTTGCTCCTAAAGAAGTAAACGCATTGAATAAACTAGTTGGCCATTGATCATAAAGTTGAGTAGGTGCAGAAAAATTATCCGGTATATATGAGTAGGCTACAATGTAATTTGAATCAGGAATATAATTCGTTAAAAAATTAGCAAGCGAATCTAATTCATCTGTATATCGATAGTGAAAAATAAAATATTTATGGCATCGATTTCTTCCTAAGTTGGAATTTGCTGTTGGACAGATGGAAGTTTGGCCATTAAATTGCCCAACACAGTGATAGCTATGACAGTCTTCACAATCTATTCCATTTGTAGACTCTACACACCATGGTTGTAAACTACTTTTATCCACAACACCTACTATGATACTTGGATATAACCAGCCTCCATAATCCATTAAATCTCCACCAAGCCTCCACGAGGTGCCTTGCCATTGAGCACCCGTGGTGAAATTTACATAACTATCCACCATAATAGTCGAATTAGTTGGGTGAAAATTCCATGTTCTTGCATTAGAGTCTATCAGAATATTTGTATAGTAGTTGTCTGTAAATTGGTGGAAATGAGCTTGACTCCAACCCCACTTATTGGGTATGTATTGAAATGATCTTTCTTTCCATACAAGAATACTACTGTCTACTGCACATCTCCAAAAATAGACATTGCTGTCATTTAAGGTCAATGGTTCTTCTAATCCTGTATTTGAACTCATCCAATTTAATGGACTTGCCTCTACTACTCCTCCTACTGAAATTACATTTTGTTCTTTTAAAAAAGGGGAGTCATAAAATCTTGATGTATCAATCTGAAAAAAATATCTTTTTTCTAATTCGAATGGATCCATCGTTGACCCTTTTAATGTTACACTATCATCTCCTACTATACTATATTCATATGGCCAAATAGGTATTAATGAATTGGTTGAAATAATGGTGCTTTTGTAAATTTCGTTATTGTTGAAATCATCATATTGCTCATTGATAGTGGAAATTGGGAGATCAACACTTATTCGGAAATCATTTATCCCAATACTTTTTTCGGGTTTTAAAGGCAATCGAAAAACTACTGTGTCTCTAAACTTTACCCCTTTGATATCCTTTGAGTACAAGGTGTCTGTCATGTCTGGGAAAAACTGCTGTATTTCTAATCTTACAGAATCATTAAATGCTTTACCTACATTAGTAATTACTACATTTAGATCAAATGAATCAACAGATAAATCAATTTGTTCTGGTGTAAACCATGTTCTTATTTCATCTAAAATTAATTCTGGATTTAAGTGTGAATTTGTTTTAGCAGCTGGATCTCCTTGTAAAGCCATACCATTGTAACAAGATTCATAAGCAGGATTCCAATATGTAGATTGATTTTGTTTATCAATTATTCTTACGGTTTGCACCATTTGTTGACCAATAGTATGCCCATATAAGGAAGGACTCATTTGCTCGTAAAAGATTTCGGCATAATTATTTATGTATGGTAT
>CACAYQ010000025.1 GCA_902536695.1 uncultured Bacteroidota bacterium
TCCAAAGCATTGAGAAATCTATTTTTTACCACTACAGAAAAAAAGAAGAATCCTTATAACGTCAAACCAAAAAATACAGATCGTATAGCTGTTTTAGGAGCTGGATTTATGGGAGGAGGAATTACAGACGTTTCTGTTAATAATGGTATGGACGTAATACTGAAAGATTTAAGTGAAGATATGATACAGTCTTCTAAAAGTACTATTTGGAAAGGATTGAAACGAAAATTAAAGAGAAAACAACTAAAAGATACAGAAGCTAAAACCATTGTACAACGTGCTGTAGGACAAACTGACTTTAAGGGATTTCAGGGAGTTGATGTAGTAATTGAAGCCATTGTTGAGAATATGGAAATCAAACAAAAAGTCATTAAAGAATTAGAAACCGTTTGCCATGAGGATTTCATTTTTGCTTCCAACACCTCATCATTACCATTGACAGAAATGTCAAAAGCAGCTAAAAAACCAGAAAATGTAATTGGTATGCATTATTTTTCGCCTGTGCCTAAAATGCCTTTGTTAGAGATCATAAAAACAGATCAAACTTCAGAAGAAACATTAGCTACTTGTTACGAAATTGGCAAAAGACAAGGCAAAACCTGTATAGTAGTAAATGATATGCCTGGTTTTTATGTCAATAGAATCTTATGCCCTTACTTGATTGAAGGACTGCTGATGATTGAAGAAGGGGTAAGAATTGAAGATATCGATGGTGCCTTAACATCACTTGGAATGCCAATAGGACCCATAACTCTTCTAGATGAAGTAGGAATTGATGTAGGAGCTCATGTCATGAGCGGCAATATGGCTCAGCTTTTAAAAGGTAGAGAAGGGTTTAAAATTAATTATTCTATGCCTAAGATGTTTGAGGCCGGATTACACGGAAGAAAAGCTAAAAAAGGATTTTATAATTATGCCATGAAAAAGGGAAGGCTCAGAAAAACTTCCCCAAACCAGGACGCGTATCAACATTTTGGAAATCCATCCCCTAAAAAAATAGATCGTAAAGAAATAGAAGAACGTACCATGTTAATGCTTTTAAATGAGGCCGTTTGGTGCTTGGAAGATAACATACTTCAAAATCCTAAGGATGGAGATATTGGTGGAGTTTTTGGAGTTGGTTTTCTACCCTGGTCTGGAGGACCTTTTAGCTATATGAACTTGTTAGGACTTGATCATGTGGTAAATAGAATGGAACACTACTCCTCCATTCACGGGCCGAAATTTAATCCAAGACCACTATTAAAATCAATGGCAGATAAAGGGGAAAAATTTATTGTTTAACCGATGTTAAATTCATAGGAAGCTCAATCACAACATTCGCCATCTACGTAGCTGGTAACTCCACCAAAGATAGTGGCATGACATGAATTACTGTAAGTAACACCGTCACATCCGCATACTGGATCATATTCTTCAGTACATATACCATTATCAATAAAGAGGGTAGAATCTATACAAATACTACTTTGATCAGCAGAGCTTGATGCACAATTATCAATTTTTTCACATGAAATAAAAAAGAATAGAAAAAAGCATGCCGTATACAGATAATTTTTCATTCCAAATCAATTTTTATCACTTCTAGTTTCATAATTACTTTAAGTTTTAAAACAATAATAAATATTTTCTGCTCATAAAATGATTTATAAACTTCTGGTCTCTGCTCGTATACGACTTAAACTTTGTTGAGTAATCCCAAGATAAGAAGCAATGTGATAATTAAGTGCGAACTCTTCAATGTGCTTATATTTTTTTAATAACAGCTTATATCTTTCCAAAGCGGGTAATTGTAATTGATCTAAAATTCGCTTTTGTAGATTCACAATGTAGTGTTCCAAGCTTTTTCGGTGTAAGAATTCTAGAGCTGGATATTTTTCACATATATTATCTATACCTCCTGTTATGGACGCTTCAATGACAGTAGAATCGGAAATGCTTTCAACAATTAGTGTGGATTTTTGTTTACTAAAGATAGCCATGTAATCGCTGATCCAATGATCTTTTAATGCAAATTGAAGGGTGTGTTCCTTACCTTTTATATCATATACATATGACCTTAAGCACCCATCCACAACGAAGTAGGTTTTATTTACATATTGGCCTTCAGTTATGAGCTTATCCCCCTTTTTTATTTCTTTTACTTTAGAAATGGATTGTGTAAAATCTCTAATCTCATCATTCAGAGGTATTCTTCTGGATATAAAATCAAATAGCTCTTTCATAAAACCAATTAAAACTATAATTTATGTCTTTAATAAAATTTAACCTATGTTAATTTCTTCACATTTAAGTTATTAATAATATACTTTATAAATGTCAAAAATTTTACGTTATCATTTTGAACTTTCTATTCTGTATTCATTTAAATTTGTAAAAAATTACATTAAAATGAAAAAAATATTTTCGCTCTTCATTATGGGTTTATTTCTTATGAGTTTAACACCCAATCCTAAGATAGAATCCATTAAGATAGGAGCAAAAGCTCCACTCACAGATTATAATATGAGAGAAGTATCCGGAAACGAATTCTCGCTTAATGATTTAAAACAAAAAAATGGATTGTTGGTTATTTTTAGTTGCAATACATGTCCATTTGTCATAGGGAACAAGTCCATGGATGGATGGGAGAACAGGTATAATGACTTGTATGAATTTTGTAAAAAACAAGAGATAGGTATGGTTCTAGTAAATAGTAATGAAGCAAAAAGAAATATGGGAGATTCTTATGCTGATATGCAAAAACACAGTACCCATGAAAAATATGACTCACCCTATCTTTTAGATAAAAATCATCAACTAGCAGATGCATTTGGGGCTTCTACTACTCCTCACGTTTTTTTATTGAATAATACCATGAATTTAGTATACAAGGGAGCTATTGATGATAACTGTGGCTCAAAAAAAGAAGTCAAAGAAGAATGGTTGAAGGATGCACTAGAGTCATTAGCAAAAGGTGAAGAAATTAAAAATCCAGAAACTAGAAATACAGGATGCAGCATTAAAAGAATTTAACAAATAAAATTATGCCACAACTTTCTGCAAAATCTCATGCGATGCCTGCATCGCCAATTCGTAAACTAGTTCCATTTGCTGAAAAAGCAAAAGAAAAAGGAACCATTGTTCATCATTTGAATATAGGACAACCAGATATTGCAACACCTAAAGTAGTGTTAGACGAATTAAAGAATCTCAATCTTAATGTGATTGAATACAGTCATAGTGCAGGGTTTAGTTCATACCGAAAAGGGCTAGCTAACTATTACCAAAAACTAGGTGTTAATCTGGACGCAGAAAAAGAAATCATGATTACTACTGGAGGTTCAGAAGCCCTTATTTTTGCTTTTCAATGTTGCTTTGAACCTGGTGATGAAATTATCATTCCTGAACCATTTTATGCTAATTACAATGGTTTCGCTACCACATGTGGAATTAAAGTAATTCCGGTAACAGCATCCATTGATAATGGGTTTGCCCTACCTCCAATTTCTGCATTTGAAGAAAAAATAACCGCTAATACAAAGGGAATATTAATATGTAATCCAGGTAATCCCACAGGTTATTTATATTCAAAAGAAGAGTTGGATTCTCTTAGAAAAATCGTTCAAGAAAAAGATCTTTTTCTATTTGCTGATGAAGTTTACAGAGAGTTCTGTTATGACGGAGCTACACACACTTCTGCATTAGAACTAAAAGGGATTGAGCAAAATGTAGTTTTGGTGGATTCCGTATCCAAACGTTACTCCATGTGTGGTGCCAGAATTGGCGCACTAATAAGTAAAAATCATCAATTTATGGAAATGGCTCTTAAATTTGGTCAAGCTAGATTGAGTCCTCCAACACTAGGCCAAATTGCAGGTGAAGCTGCTCTTAAAACCCCTACTAGTTATTTTGATGATGTATCGGCTGAATATGTGGAAAGAAGAGATATAATTGTAGATGGGTTAAATAAAATACCAGGTGTGAAATGTCCAAAACCTCAAGGGGCATTTTATTGTATAGCTGAATTACCCATAGATGACGCTGATCATTTTTGCCAATGGTTACTAGAGAGGTTTGAAATGGAAGGTCAAACGGTCATGCTTGCTCCAGCCTCCGGTTTTTATGCCAACAACAGTGTAAAAAATCAGGTAAGAATTGCATACGTTTTAGACAAAAAACACCTCTACAACGCAGTTAAGTGCATAGAAAAAGCATTAGCCGAATATCCTGGAATTAACTAAATCATTAAAAAAGATATCTTTACTGTAGATGAAGCATCTACATTTTTTTATACCTCTTCTTCTATTATTATCTCTTGGGTGTACTAAGATAGAAAAGTTAGAAGCCAATAATCAAGAGTTTGTAGAGACCATTTTTCACATTTCAGAGTCTATAACGTATACCATACCAAATAGTGCTTTAGACTTTACCAACGTTACCCTTGGAGGTACGACTTATAATTTAACAAGTTTTGCCAATTGTGCTGATTTGGCTGTCCCTGCCATACTCACTTTAGGACTTGGTGAATTGGCTTTTACATTAGACTATGATGACTTTATTCCAACGGAAAATCCAAATCCATTAGCCGATCTCGCTCATCACATTAGACCAAGAAGCCTAAATCTAGAGTTAATCAATATTACGGATTGTGATTTTAGTATGCTTGAAAGGGTAACTCTTTATTTTGTGATGGATTCTGTGTCAGGATCGGTTAGCGATTTCACCTTACAAAATCCAGCCAATTTAGATACCCCGTTTGATGCGGTTAAAATAGGCGAATATGACAATATTCCAGAAAATATTGGATCAACTATGGCCTTAACCGTAAATGAAGACGCCATCTTAGATCAATTCATACATGCTGGCACATTTCAAACTTACATCACTACCACATTTGACAAGGCTTTTACAGCCCCAGAAGCCATCATCAGCGTAGATATGGAACTTGAAGTGACATTAAATAATGAACCATAATTAAGGTTTTAGGATAATTTCGGTAGCCCCCATTCCAAATTCTTCATAAGGAGCATCATAAAACTTGTACTCGCTATAATAAATATCTAATTCCTTGCGAATCTCATGTCTTAGCACCCCCTCCCCAACACCATGTATAACTACAATCTTACGTTGTTGCTTATTAATGGATTGATTTAAAAATCGCCTGAAATGAGTCATTTGAATATTCAGTATTTGACTATTACTCATGCCCTGATGCGAATCAATTAAATTTTCTACATGCAAGTCCATTACGTCCCGATCTTTACCACCGTATTTTTCTAAATGCTTGAATTTTTTTCGCAAGGCTGAGGCTTGTTGTTCCATTTGATCCACCTTGAGTTTTTGATTTATTTCTTGATTAAATGCCAAATTATCGGTCTTATAGTCTTCTTTACTTCGTTCTCCTACCAGTTCCTTAATGTCATAAACCTCATCAAAACCGTATTCATTTTCTAGTTCTACTTGATTATCATTGATGATTTTGGTGACGATACCGTGACCTTCTGCATTAAGAAATCGAACCTTATCTCCAACTTGAAACGGATTCATTACTTCTACTTTAGTTTGGCATAAAGATCGTAATGATCTGCCTTAATAATCTCGACTTCCACAAAATCACCAATTCTGCAATAAGTAGATTCATCTTTTCGGATTAAAACTTCGTTGTCAACTTCAGGTGAATCATACTCGCTTCTTCCTATAAAATAATCTCCTTCGGCTCTATCAATCAACACCTTGAATTGCTTACCTATTCTTTGTTGGTTCAGTTCGTAAGAAATTCCGGACTGGAGTTCCATGATGGCATCAGCTCTTTCCTTTTTAATTTTTTGAGAAACATCATCTTCAAAATTAAAGGCATGGGTGTTTTCTTCATGAGAATAGGTGAAAATACCTAATCTCTCAAACTGCATTTCTTCTACCCAATCATACATCTCTTGAAAATCCGCCTCCGTTTCTCCTGGATAACCTGCTATTAGGGTAGTACGTATCGCAATATCAGGGATAATGTTTCTAATATCTTGAATGAGTTTAGTTGTTTTTTCTCTCGTAATCCCTCTGCGCATATCCTTTAACACCTTTGTTGAACCGTGTTGTAAAGGAATATCTAAATAATTACAAATTTTAGGTTCCTCTTTCATGACCTGAATCACATCCATGGGAAAACCCGAGGGATAAGCGTAATGCAATCTAATCCAGTCTATTCCATCCACTTGACACAGCGCTTTTAGTAAATCAGCTAGGGCTCTTTTCTTGTAGAGATCTAATCCATAATAAGTAAGATCTTGAGCAATCAGCATAATTTCTTTTACTCCCTTTTTAGCTAATGACTTGGCATTGGTCACTAAATCTTCAATTGAAGTGGATCGGTGTTTGCCTCTCATGAGTGGAATGGCACAAAAAGAACAAGGGCGATCACAACCTTCTGCAATTTTAAGGTAAGCATAATGTTCAGGCGTAGTGAGCAATCGTTCACCTACTAACTCGTGCTTATAATTGGCATTCAGGGTTCTTAGAATGTTGGGTAATTCTTTGGTTCCAAAATACGCATCAACTTCAGGGATTTCTTCCTCTAATTGATCTTTGTAACGTTCAGAAAGACAACCAGAAACATACACCTTTTCTACTAGGCCATTTTTTTTGGCGTCAACAAAATCAATAATGGTATTAATGGACTCTTCTTTGGCATTTTCTATAAATCCACACGTATTGATGATGACAATAGCAGCATCATTAATTTTAGATTCATGCTCCACTTCAAATTGATTGGCCTTTAGCTGAGCCATCATCACTTCAGAATCATACAAGTTTTTTGAGCACCCCATGGTGACCACATTCACTTTATTTTTTCGAAGTGTTTTTGTTTTCATTTCAAGATGTAAATGTGGATCCTTCAAATAAAGCATCTATGTAGCCTGCTCTATTGAATACCTGAAGTTGATCTACTCCTTCTCCTACACCAATGTATTTTACTGGAATTTTAAATTGATCCGCAATTCCAATCAATACACCTCCTTTTGCTGTGCCATCTAACTTGGTAATGGCCATGGCATTCACTTCCGTGGCTTTTAAAAATTGTTCAGCTTGCTCTATGGCATTTTGACCAGTTGAACCATCCAATACCAGCAAAATTTCGTGAGGAGCATCCGGAATTACTTTTTGCATTACATTTTTTATTTTAGTTAACTCGTTCATTAAATTAACCTTGTTATGTAATCTTCCAGCAGTATCGATTAACACGACATCTGCATGATTTGATTTGGCACTTTGCAAAGTATCAAATGCCACTGAAGCTGGATCGGATCCCATTTTTTGTTTCACAATAGGCACACCCACTCTTTCGGACCAAATGGTTAATTGTTCAACCGCAGCAGCTCTAAAGGTATCTGCCGCACCTAGTACCACGTTGTATCCTTTATTTTTAAACTGATGTGCTAACTTTCCTATGGTAGTGGTTTTACCTACCCCATTTACACCCACAACCATGATCACGTGAGGCATATCTGATTTTGGCACTACATAATCGGCTATATCTTCTACGTTGCTTTCATACAACATATCCGAAATTTCTTTTTTAAGCAGCCCGTTTAGTTCGTTAACCCCTACATATTTATCTTGTTTCACTCGCTCCTCTAATCGGTCAATGATTTTTAAGGTTGTTTTTACGCTCACGTCAGAAGAAACCAACACTTCTTCCAAGTCATCCAGTACTTCTTCGTCTACACGCGACTTTCCCGCTACAGAATGAGCAATTTTATTGAAAAAACTTTGCTTAGTTTTTTCCAACCCTTGATCAAGGTCTTTCTTTTTTTGTTTTGTGAAAAAATTTCTCCAGCTCATGATACTGATTTTAAAAAAAAAGCCCTTCCTATTCTTAGAAAGAGCTCTAATTTAATGCTTTTTTGGAAGAGGTTAGAACCAGTCTTTAACTCTTTCGTTATGAACAATTTCTTCTTTGAAGGTGTAAGAACCTGTTTTGGATGACTTAACCATCTTAATCACTTTAGTGTGTTGCTTACCTCCTCCTTTTTGTAACGATGCTACTGATTTCTTAGCCATGACTTAATTATTTAATTTCTTTATGAACTGTGTATTTTTTCAATATAGGATTGAATTTTTTAAGCTCAATTCTATCTGGAGTATTTTTTCTATTCTTTGTAGTAATGTACCTTGACGTACCTGGCATACCACTGTCCTTGTGCTCAGTGCACTCTAAAATAACTTGTACTCTATTTCCTTTCTTAGCCATTTTCTTTAATTTATGGGACGGCAAAGATAAATCAATAATCCTTATTTACAAGACTTTACACATCATTTATTGAATGATCAGCGCATATAAACAGGATAATAAATATATTTGAGAAAAATTAACCTTATGAAATACATTTACCTTTCTTTATTCGCATTTCTTTTCACTAGCTGCCAAGAAGCTCAATCAGACCAAACGAATCAAGATAAAGCTCCTGTAGAAGTGGTGACGTATTATGGACAAGAAATAAACCAAGAGGGCATATCTAATTATGATGAAATGAAGTCAGCCACTATGGAAACTGGACTTAGCAAAACAAAATTAGAAGGCACCATTATTCAAACTTGCCCTAAAAAAGGATGTTGGATGAGTCTTGCTACAGCAACAGACACTTTATTTGTTCGATTTCGTGATTATGGATTCTTCGTTCCAACGGATAGTGTAAGCGGAAAAGTAGCTGTAATCGAAGGTGATTTGTTCCTTGACACCATTACCGTAGAAATGAGAAAACATTATGCTGAAGATGCTGGTAAAAGTGAAGAAGAAATTGCTGCTATAAACGAGCCTGAATACGATATCAACTTTATTGCTGACGGAGTTATTATAAAAGATTGAGATTTCTACAACTGCTCATATTCACATTCTTAATTGCGGGTTGTAACTCCGGAAATGCACCTGTTAAAAAGGTGATAATTGACCCTAATCCTACTAGTGAAATGGCGCAGTTGATGCGAGACATGACCAATGAATTGGCATCTATTAGAGAAAAGTTGATAAATGAGGAGGAATTAAATCAAAACCTATTGGATTTTGCTTTGATTCATGAACAAGAGGTAACTGACCCCTCATTTAATAAACCTCATATAAAACCCATGTCTGAAGCCTATGCCTATGCTGTTGATGCTTTTAATGAAAATCCCACCAAATCGAATTATTCGGCTATCATAAATAATTGCCTAAGCTGTCATCAGCTTTCCTGTCCTGGTCCGGTTGTTAGGATTAAAAAGCTTTATCTCAATTAAGAATTAAAATATACCGTGAATAAAAACAATAAAATGGTATAGGTAATATCTACAATAAGAACTAATGGAAAAAAAATAAGCACTATGAAAACATATTTCTTAATTGCCCTTCCAATGGTTATTTCGTAATACTGTAGAGCAGACCATGCATGATAAGAAACAGTGAGAATTATAGCTATAAGATATAATATTAAAGTAATAGTAACATTTCCAGCAGTGAAAAAAAATAAAGGAAATGTTATTATTGTAAACAGAGTAATATGAGCATAGGTGTAAAATATAAACCAGGCATTTTTTTTAAGTCCATAGCCTAAGTTTTTAAAAACGAACAGATGACTGATTGAAAAAAGGAAAAAACCAAAGTATTGCATAAACTTTTCAAACCCAGGTGTCTCAAGTCCGTAATTTTCATAAAGCTGATAAAATTTTAATACTCCTTTCTCTTTATCTGTTAAAGATTCTTTTTGACTTAAATTTTCAATAGCTTCCTGTCGTTCTAATCTTTTTTCTTCTGTAAATTCAAGTTCTGAATTAACCATGGAAAGGAAAAATACCAATAGACCAATGAAAGTCAGAGCATAAGTAAAAGGATGTAAAAATGTAGTTCTATCCCCTTCTGCAAAAGTCCTTATTGTATTACCCGGAGCAACTGTTAATCCTTTTATAGTTCTAAAAAGCTTATTTGACTGTAAATTAAATAATTCATTGATGGTTTCTCTTAGTTCTCCCATGATTAAAAGTCTTTAAATAAAGTAGTTTCCAGTTTCATCATTTTCTCTATTTCTTTCGTACTTCTGGGAATACATCCAGACAAGTTTTCAGGTAAACTGTCCGTAATTAAGATATCATCTTCTATTCTTACTCCTATATTCCACCACTTCGGGTCACATGGCGACCCTTCTTTAATGTAAATTCCTGGTTCTACGGTAATAACCGTATTAGGTTGAAATTCACCTCTAGTACCTGCATCATGTACATCTAATCCTAAATAATGAGAGGTTCCATGCATAAAATATCGTCTGATCTCAAAAGGAGATTTAATCAAGCCCAACTCTTGTAATCGCTGAGAAATAACCGTGGTGGCAATGGTATTGGTTATATAAAATGGATTTCCTGGAACACAAGCTTCAATGGCCTTGTCTTGTGCTTCAAGAACAATATCGTAGATGATTTTTTCTTCTTTTGAAAATTTACCATCCACCGGCATGGTTCGAGTTACATCTGCTGTATAACCATGATACTCAGCACCTACGTCACTTAAAAGCAGATGATTTCCCTTCATCGTTTTTCGGTTCGTGGTATAGTGCAGTATACATGAATTTTCTGCTGCTCCCACAATAGATGGATATCCTGGATATTCGGCTCCATTCATTTTAAATACAGCTTCTACCACCGCTTCTGCCTGATACTCTTTCATCTCTGGTTTTAACACTTTCATCAATTCATTTTGGGCATCGCATGTGATGGAAATGGCTTTTCTCATCAATATCATTTCTTCTTCTGTTTTGATCTCTCTAAGCTGGTCCATCCATTTTCTAGACTCGCTTTCATCAATAGTCATGTACTGAAGTACACTATCATTTATAAATGAATTTTTTCTAAACTCTTTTTGAGTATCATGAAAAAACAAACTATCTATTTGATCTATGTCAAGATCATCCCAAGTAAAGTCATCAATGTCATATGATTTTTGCATACCAAGCACTAACTCTGAACCCTCGATGCCTAATTTCTTTCCCACCCACAATTCAGAAAGCGGATTTCTTTTCTTTAACAGTAAAAGTTCATGAACAGTATCATTTTTAAAAACGGTTGGTTCCTTGAACAAAAACAGTACACTATTGGGTTCATTCAAACCTGTTAAATAGTAGAAATCTGGATCTTGGTGGAACTCATAGCTCACATCATTTGAACGTACTTTTTCAGTTCCCGCGTAATAAATAGCTATGGTGGAGTCTGGCATCAATGCCCTTACTTTTTTGCGGTTCTCTTTGTGAAAAGATGCAGGTAGTAAATCTGTATCATAAATTCCTAAAGAATCAACATTACTTTCATACCTAAACTCCTTGGCTAATTCCTGAGAATGGTGAATTAGAAAGCCCCAAACAAAAACGAAAAGTAAAACGGTGCGCATAAAAAAAGCCTTACTACTAATTTAATAAGGCTTTTAGAATTGTGAAAATCTTTTTTTATAAATGTCCTTGAGCTTTAGCCTCGGCTAACACTGCAGAAATTCCTTTTTTATTGATGTTTCTTATTGCAGCTGTAGAAACCTTAAGGGTAATCCACTTATCTTCTTCAGGAATGTAAAATTTCTTCGTTTGTAAGTTTGGATAAAACTTTCTTTTTGTCTTTTTATTAGAGTGAGATACGTTGTTCCCAGCTACCACTTTCTTACCTGTTATTTGACAAACTCTTGACATCTTTTCTTATTTTGGAGGTGCAAATTAAATTCATTTTAGCGTGATTAGCAAATTATTAATCTAATTTTCAACGCTTCTTTTTCTGTTGCTGTTTGGCAATATCTTCCATACGCTGCTGGAATCTTGACTTTTTCTTTGGCTTTTTCTTATTCTGTTCAATTTGAGCTCTAATTTTTTCCTCGTCCACCATATATTTTTTGATCCCCCACATGATTCCCATGTTCATCACATTACCGCACAGATAATAGTAACTTAAACCTGAGGAATAGGTATTAAAAAAGAACAACATCATAATGGGAAACATATACATGATCACTTTCATGTTTGGCATTCCGGGTCCAGAGGGCGTCATCTGATTGCTATTCATCATGGTGTAAAACAAAGTTGAAGCAGCCATCAAAAGGGTGAATAAACTGATGTGATCCCCATAAAATGGAATTTCAAAACCTAATTCAAGTATAGAATCAAAAGAACTCAAATCTTCAGCCCAAAGAAACCCTTGATGTCTTAAATCCAAACTAGCCGGAAAATAACGGAACACCGCAAATAAAATAGGCATTTGAATCACTACCGGAATACAACCTGCCATTGGATTTACACCTGTTTGTCGGTATAAAGCCATGGTCTCTTGCTGCTTTTTCATAGCTGTATTTTTATCCGTTTTCCCTTCAAACTTACTGTTAAGTTTAGTAATCTCTGGCTTTAATACTTTCATCTTGGCAGAAGACACATAATTTTTATATGTCAACGGCATAATGATGATTTTAACAATTAACGTTAGTAGTAAAATCGCTAACCCAAATCCAACACCCCAAGTTTTAATAAAATTGAAAATAGGACCTATCATGAATTTATTGACCCATCCAAAAATACCCCATCCCAGATTGACGATATCTTCCATCTCATTATCATATTCCGAGAGTAAATCGTAATCGTTGGGGCCAAAGAAAAATTTAAGTGCAATACTTTCCTGCGATGGGAGTTCTACATTGGTATAATAAGAAATGGTATAGTCGTCACTTTCAAGCTGTCTTTGTACCATTTTGCCACTAGTAAATCCTTCTTGATCGCTAATTAAAATCGATGAAAAGAATTTATGCTTAAAAGCAATCCAATTCATAGTACCTTGGATTTCCTCTTCTTTGTCAGACCTTTCTGTCATGTAATCTCTTCCTTCTCCAAAATATCGATACATAATGGAACAGATCATACGCTCATCATCCGCTAATTTTTCAGTTGACAACCCTTTCATCCCCCATTCAAAGTCAACTTGCGGATCTATCATATCATCAAGGTTGTGATAATCAATTTGAAATTCAATATCATACTTACCCTTAGGAAGTAAATAGCTAAACTGTAAATATTGATCAGCTGCACCTGCATTTGCTCTTATTACTAAAGAACTATCGGTACTCTTAACCGCTTCAAAGAAAAGATCTCTGGTATAGATTAAGGATGAATTCTCTATATCTTCTACTACCAAGGACATGGTAGAAGAGTTTTTTTCAAAAAGAGAAAGTGGCTCTTCAATATCATTTACAAAATCATGATGAGTTTTGTATTTGTATTTACCATCTTCTGATTTTTCAATCATTTTTGCTTCGTTAATGGAACCACCTTTAGATGATACAGCTAAACTTATCTTGTCATTCTGTAATGTAAAATCCTTCTCCACACCAATTCCAGACTTATAGAAAACACCGAATTCATTAATTAAGCGTTGTTGCTCTTTTTGTTCGGCTAATTGTGCACCAATGATACTGTCTTCAAATGAAAGGGTGTTAGAATTCGTATCGTTTAGCGCGATTTCTGAGGGTTCTTCCTGCTTAATTTCAGATTCCTTTTGAGTCTGCTCTTTTGCATTTTCTTGTTGTATAGGTTGTTCTGGTGGTTGGTTCAGCATAAAGAATGCCACCATAACAGCACCGATTAAAATTAAACCTGTAGTTGTATTTCTATCCATGGAAATAAATTTCGAGGACAAATATATTTTTTCTGTAGAAACTTTCCTTGATTCTTAACAAATATTAAAGCGACCTCTAAGAGGAAAATGGGTTGGTTAATAACTTTGTGAATAATCCAAAAAACACTTTTTGTCAATTTCGACTATCTAGAGATATTTTTGTGGTAACATAAAAATTATGTTCACATCACTTTTTGTTAAGAAAAAAATATCGCATAAAGAAATTGCCCAAAAGTTTGTTCATCACACACTTCAAACCATTGACGATACCTACAGCGATTTCTTAGATGCTATTTTTTACGATCCTGAATTAACGGAACATCCTCCTCTTGACTACAAAGATCCTAGAAAATTCTCCTTAATAATTATCGCTGGAAACATGAAGTTTTTTGAAAAGATTCTCTCCGCTTACGAAGAGAATAATTTATGCCAAGCCATTATAGAGGAAATGTCAAAAGCCTTTGAAACCAATTTTCATGAAATGCAGGCTGAGCTGGAAAAATATTCATCTTTTATTTCTCGAGTGAATCACCCTTCCAAAAATATCCTTTACGGAATGTCCAAAGCTGTGTTTTTTAAATTTAAACTAGGGAAATACCAGGAAGATTACTTTGCACAATTGAACACACCTAATCCTATATTTCTAAAGCGAATCGATAGTTTGGTTGAGAATTATATCTGGGATTGGAAATCCTTTTTCGATAAAACAAAAATTACGCTTTAATTCACATTAAAACGTTCTATAGCCATTTTTTTAATGTCATTACCAATAGCCATAGCCGCAGTTGCTGCTGGAGATGGTGCGTTAAGAACATGAATACTATTATTCCCGTATTCAATTCTAAAGTCATCTCTTGTATCACCATCTTTACCTAATAATAGCGCTCTTACTCCAGCCCTACCCGGTTTAATATCTTTCATCTCTAAGGAAGGAATAAGTTTTTGTAAGGTTTTTAGAAATAGTGGCTTTGAAAAAGCCCTTCTGTATTCGTTTATTCCATAACTCGCATTCTTAAGGAAAAGGCGCCATGTCCCGCTATAAGTTAATGCATCAACCGTATCTTTTAGGCTAAAATCTGTTTTACCATATCCTTCTCGTTTAAAACTAAAAACAGCATTTGGTCCACACTCTACATCTCCATTAACCATTCTTGTAAAATGAACACCTAAAAATGGGAATTGAGGGTCTGGAACAGGATATATTAAGTTTTTAACTTTATGTTTGGCGTACTCTTCTAGCTCATAATAATCACCTCTAAATCCAACCACCTTTTCTTTCAAATTGACCTGATCAATTTTAGCTAGTCTATCTGCCTGGAGTCCACCACAAACAATCAAAAATGTAGATTTTATTTTTAAATTTTTACATAAAATGACCTTTTCATCCTCACCTTGTTCGATATTTACCACTTCAGTAGATGTATGTACTTTACTACTGCTATTAGTGCCAATAGCTACCTGAATCATTTTTTCGGTAACACTCGCAAAATCAATTATACCTGTACACGGAACCCATATCCCATCAACTCCTGCCACTTCAGGTTCAATTTCTTTTATTTGATCTGCATTGATACGTTCTATACCTTCAATGTTGTTTTGAATTCCGTTATCTAGAATCTTTTCCAGATTCGAAATTTCGGATGATGATGTAGCCACGACTACTTTACCACAAATATCATGATTGATTCCGTGTTCTTTAGCAAATTTGACCAACTCATGTCTACCATTGACACAATTTTCTGCCTTTTTTGAACCTGGTGTGTAATACAATCCAGAATGAATTACTCCCGAATTATTACCTGTTTGGTGGTGGGCAAGTTTGGGTTCCTTTTCAATTAAGACTAATTTTTTAGTAGGAAATGCTTTTTGAAGTTGGTAAAAAGTGGCTGAGCCAACAATACCCCCTCCAACAATAGCAATATCAAATACTTCTTCTTTCATTTATTAATTTCAATCTCTTGTTTAGGTACCCCAAATAGCATAATTAAACTGACCACAAAAAAAGTAATCAAAGCTAAAACCGAGTTTCTCATACTACCCGTAATTTGATGAATAAATCCAAATGAAAACATCCCTATAACGATACCTAACTTTTCGGCCACATCATAGAATGAAAAGAAAGAAGATGTGTCATGGGTGTCTTGAGGGATAAATTTAGAATATGTGCTTCGAGAAATGGATTGACTACCCCCCATTACTAATCCTACAAATCCAGCCACACAGTAAAACTCTAAAGGTTCAGTTACAACATAGGCAACAAAGCAAAGCAATATCCACAGGATAACTGATGTTTTGATCGCAAAAAGATTTCCTTTGGTTTGGGATATTTTAGAAATCAAATGGGCACCTGGGATAGCAATTAGTTGAATCAATAACACACTTACAATTAACCCCAATTTTGCCTGTATTGCACCTTCTTCTCCATCACCCCAATTGATTTCCTCTGCCCCAAAATAAACGGCTACTAACATGATAGTTTGTATGGCCATACTATACACAAAAAAAGAAAAAATAAAACGTTTTAAACGTCTTGTAAGTATCACATATGACCACACTTTTTTTAACTCTTTCAGCCCTTTAGAGTAGGTGGATTTATCCTTAATCTTAAATTTTTTTCCCCTTGGTAACTTACTGAGCGTAACGTGACTAAATCCAAACCACCACAGGCCTGTAATGGCAAAACAAATCCTAGTGTAAAAGTTTCTCTCTACTTCCGGAGTCAAAAAAATAACGGATAGGCAAATTATCAATAATAAAACACTACCAAAATAACCCATGGAAAAACCTTTGGCAGATAACTGATCGTGGTCCTTTTCATCTGCTATTTCAGGAAGAAAAGCATTGTAGAAAACCAAACTGCTCCAAAAACCAATACCTGCCAATACATAGATTAATAAGCTAATTTCTATATAATCAATATTGAAGAAAGAAAGCATTACACAACAGAAAGAACCCATGTAACAAAAAAACCTTAAAAAGGCTCTTTTATTCCCCAATGAATCAGCTATACCAGTTAATATGGGTAATATCATGACAAGTAGCAAAAAGTAGGAAGAACTTAAAATGGTTATTAGAGCCGTATTTATAAACTTAAAACCAAAAAAATGAATGTACTTTTTCCCCTCAATAATTTCATGAACTGCATACCCTTCAAAAAAAATAGGGAAAATGGCTGTAGTAATAACAAGAGGATATACTGAGTTTGCCCAGTCGTAAAAGGTCCAAGCCTTTTGTACTTTCTTGTTGTTTTTTAGATTCAATTATTTGGTGATAATAAATTCTACTCGTCTATTTTTTGCAAGGCTTAGCATACTAAGGCCTGGCGCAGCTGGCTGGTCAGGACCTGCATCTATGGTGATAAGTCTTTCAGACGAAATTCCTTTTTTAATTATATAATCTTTTATGGACTTAGCTCTGTAAATACCTAAGTTGACCAACAATTCATTTTCAGGATCATTTTTAATAGCCTCTTCTTCTTTTTTGTCTGTATGACCGTTAAGCTGTAAGTTTAATTCCGGATTTTCTGTCAATAGCATAGCTAACTTGTCAAGTGATTTTCTAAACATGTCATCTATTTTGGAGGACTCTACATCAAAATAGACCGTAAGTCTTTTCATTTGCTCCTCTACTGAAATTTCTTCCCCATTATCAGCAAAATCTCTATGATAAACAATTGATTCTCTCTGTTTTTTTGCTCCCACCATACAATCACAATCTGAAGGGTTTTCAATCATAAACACCTCAACATTATCCACATAATAATATGCTTCAGGTCGCTGAGTACCTTGAAAATTGGCTAATTTTTTAAGCTTTTGATATTTTGTGTCTTTATTGTTATAAAAGTTTCCGATAGTGATGAATTTTTCTTTGCCATTAGCCCTAAAATTACCACATACTGTTTCCCAGTTGTATCTAGCATTGTATATCTTGTTAGAGGCGTCTTTTACCACATTCGAAAACTCTTTTCTGTTATTAAAAATAATATCTCCCTTGGAATCCAACGTTAACGGATCAACACCTAGGTGGGCTCCTATATTATTTACCGCATATTTACTCAAATCGGAAAGACTAATATGAAATTTTACACAATAATCTAGTCCACCAGTTAATGCACTCATGAGAGGGACTTGTATGTAGGTTCTTGGTGTTTTATTGTTATAGCTGTACACTACAATACCAGCATAATTGTCCCCATCCTTTGGATGTTCTTTTCCATACATATTTACAGGTGCCCCTATAGGACCTTCTTTCTTTTTAGAAAAAAGATCTGCATTAAGTGCAGTTGGGGAACTCCACTCCTTTGCAGCACTAATTTGCTTTAATTTTTTGAACTTTCCTTCTATGCTTTCAAAACTTGAATTGGGTACAAGATTGTTTTGATCTTGAGCTAAAGCATAAATAGAAAAACTTAGCGATAAGGTTACTGCAATATATTTGATCATAATTAATTAATTTGATTTGACTGTCTCAATAAAACATTTTACGTGATCGGGACTTACATCTGGATAAACACCGTGCCCCAAATTAGCAATATGTCGATGACCAGCAAAAGAATTAAGCATTTCTTTCGTTTTTTGTTTGATTAAATTGTAATCGCCATACAAAACACATGGGTCCAAATTACCTTGTAATGTTTTTTGATTTTGAAAAATAGTTTTAGCTTCAGAAATACTCATATTCCAATCAAGTCCAATGGTTTCGCATTTTAATCCCTTCATGTTTTCTAATGCAGAATAGGCTCCTTTTGCAAAAACAGTAACTGGAGCTTCATGAATAGCTTCACATATTTTGTAAACATATTTCATGCCAAACTCCTCGTATTGTTGATGTGTTAATATTCCTGCCCAAGAATCAAATAACTGAACTAAATCAGCACCTGAGGATATTTGTGCCTTAAGATATGCTATGGTAGTTTCGGTTATAAGACCTAATAACTGGTGTGATAGCTCTGGTTCTCTATATAAAAATGATTTGGCCTTACTAAAGGTTTTAGACCCCTGACCCTCTATCATGTAGGCGAAAATCGTCCAGGGAGCACCAGCAAACCCGATTAAAGGTACTTTACCTTTTAGTTCGGATTTAGTGATTTTAATAGCTTCAAAAACATAAGATAAATTATCATGAACATCAGGAATCGAAATGTTTTTAATATCATTTGAAGTTTTAATGGTTTTTGAGAAATAGGGTCCTTTTTTTTCCACCATCTCATAAGAAAGTCCCATGGATTCAGGTACCACTAAAATATCTGAGAAAATAATAGCAGCATCTACATTTAAAATATCCACTGGTTGGATGGTAACTTCAGCGGCAAGTTGCGGAGTCTCTACCAATTCTTTAAATCCACTTAATGCATTTCTTATTTGTCTATATTCAGGCAAAATTCTACCTGCTTGACGCATTAACCAAACAGGTGTTCTTTCAATTTTTTGTCCCCTAGCTGCTCTTAATAAAAGATCATTTTCTAATTTCATAGTGCAAATGTATAAAAGACAACAAATATGCCGTTTGTTTTATCATAATACCCTAAGACTTTCTTTTGCTCTAGTCGTATTGATTTTAAACACTGATTATTATGCCCAGAATCAAGTTGATCATCATTCTGACTCCATAGCTGTTATTACCACATTTGACAGGCAAGAAATAAGAGGTATACTTACTGAAGAAGATAGATACAGTATTACCATAGAAACTGGTAACGAACTAAGAACGTTTTATAAAAATAATGTTTACAATATCAGATATATTACGAGAGAGCAAATTTTTGATACTAAGGAGTTTGAAAATCCAAACCCAAATTATGCTCGTTATTGTTTTATGCCATCCTCATTTATCTCTGAAAAAGGAGAATTCAACACCATTTCTCATTACTTTATTACTGCAAATTCCAAAGTAGGTTTACATGAAAATATAGAATTTTCTATTGGGAATTTTCTTCTTTTTAATTTATTTTCTAGTCTCACATATTCTAAGAATATTACCAACACTTTTCTTGGGCGCAGATCTGTTACAGCAGCAGCATCAATAATGGGGAATTACCTCATAGACATCAACAATACATCCTCTAATTTGTTGAACGGTTGGGGTGGTAATGCTAGAATAACACTAGGAAATAAGAATCGAAATTCAACATTAGGATTCATTGGTTATAACTTAAATGTGATTGGGGGTACATTTTACGGTGGTTATTTGGGTAGTCAAGTCAAATTAAGTGAACGATTTACTTTAGCTGGTGAAAGCATAGGACTAACTATTGACAACGTACAATTCATTTTCTTGAACAGCATCATTTTAAATTGGATTAGAAACAGTAATGAAGACTGGAGCCTAGGTATAATCTATGCAGGAAATAATATTCAAAATAATATGATAAATCTCCAAAACAATAGCATTATTGTACCTTATTTAGGCTATCAAAGAAAATTTTAGATTTACCTTGACATAATTACAAATCCTTTCTTCTCAATGAATTTTCCGTTATTCATATTTTTTGCAATCACCTTCCATAGATAAGTTCCATTCGATACGAAAGCACCATTTAATTTACCATCCCAATAGTCCGATGGATTTTTGGTTTCAAAAATGACTTCTCCCCACCTATTGTAAACTTGAAAATCATATTCATTAGGATCTATTTTATCGCCAACTGGAAAAAACCTGTCATTCAAACCATCATCATTTGGCGTAAATGAATTTGGAAGAAATAAGGCAAATTGACCTTCTACCAACTGATAGTTATAAGTAGTATCGGTACAACCATCCTGATTTTCAACTATAAGCTGAACCAAGTAAGCGTATTCGTCCTGATCAGGAAAATTAAAAGATGGGTTCTGGTCAAAACTTGTACCCAAAACATTGAAGTTGCTGTCCATGTAATTCCACTCAAAAAGAACTACGTCATTGGAAGAAGTATCCATAAATTGAACTGACGGAGTTAGCACAGAAACAGGGTTAGGTACGGAAAGAAATCCAGCAACAGGATAATCATATGCTTCAATAAAGTTGTAGAACGTGGTATCGTTTACACAACTTTCTGGAGAAGTGACCTGCAGTGATACATGATATTGACCCGGCTGATTATAAACTGTAGATACGGAATCGTTATTGGTAGAAGTTACTCCATTACCTAAATTCCAAATACAAGATTGAATATTTAAAGGTAACGTATTGTTAGTAAATTGGACTGTTACGGGATAACATCCATCTACCACATCCGCATCAAAAAGAACTGTCGGTAGTTCATGCCAATCTATTTGAAGTGAATCGGTTTTCATTGGTGTTTCACAATTATCTTCTACCGTTACTGTGTAATTTGTAAAAGAGGATACAGGGGTCGGAGTAATTGCCGAGGAATTTCCGCTAGATGTAGAAGAAATCGTGTTACCGTTATCATCTACCCACGAAAAAACATAAGGACCACCATTGCCTCCGTTGGCCGTAGCAAATAGAGCAGCCGTATCGTACGGACAAATTGTAGTGTCATTGTAAACTGATAGCAGTATAGGAGGATTTAACGCTACTAAAACCGAATCTTTATCTGAAACACAATTAGATGAATCAATTACGTTTACCGTAAAATATTGGGAATAAGTTGGATTGACTAAGTGAGGACCATCTCCCGTTAATCCTGTCCAGTTAAAAGTGTATGGTTGTGTACCTCCAGAAGCTGTAGCAGAAATGGAAGCGGTTCCATCCAAGCATATAATGGTGTCATTACTCATTGATAACACAATTGGAATCCCATCGGGAATAGTAATTAGTGTATCTGCATAACAGCCTGTAGTATCTACAGATCTTACCGTATAATCACCCGCAGAAAGGCTGTCAAAGAAAAATCCATTAATGACATTACTATCAGAAGCAAAAAGATTGACTCCAACTCCATCAAGTAGTTGTATTACCCAAGGAGGACCATCAGAACCTCCAGGAACTCCCGTAATGGAAGCATCATTACCCCCGTAACAAGTAAGACCATCTATGGTTGGAATAGGCTTATCACATGTATCACACAATACATTAATAACTGTGCTTGCGGTATCGGTACAACCTCCATTTAAATCTGTTACTACAACAGTGTATTGTGTAGTAACCATAGGAATTGCAGATGTATTTTGAGAGGTATCACTAGTTAAAAATGAGGGTGGTGTCCACTGGAAGGAGTAATTAGCAGGGTCCGGAATAGTAGGACAAATATTAAATTTTGTAACAGGCCTATTTGTAGAATTGGTTGCTGTTGAAGTGTAAGAGCAAGCATGTTGTGTATCACTTCTATAATAAATTACGGAATTATAATTTGTAACCGTATAAGGAGTAGACCAATTTCTTGTATAATTTGTACTTAAATTATCATAACAAATTTCTACAATAAGATTTGAAATCCCATCCCATTCGTACGCTGTAGTGAGTTGAAGCGTGTTCCAACCCAAGTTAACAACTATATTTTGCGGTGAAAACACTTGGGTTAGTCCCGATTGCCAAGTCGTTAAAGATGATTGACTAGTGCAACCCATCTTAATCTGATAACTATTAAAGTTATTTGTTGCCGTATTCTGAGCAGTGGTTTCCCAGGATATCTCCGTAATTTTCCCTCCAAACATTCCGGCTGCTTGTAGCTCTGAGGCTCTGTATAGGAATTGATGTTTGGCATTTTTATACCAATTACCAAATGGAGCAGGGAAAACAGTATTTCCATTAGTACCCATATTAGATCCAACATTTACAGTAGATGGAGGAGCTGAACAAGTAGTTGATCCGCTTGGACCACAAACTGCTGGAATTCCACCTCCCAAACCAACTGACATAAATACAGAATCCCCACAAAGAATACTTGTATCACTTACCGTTAAAGTAATATCTGGAGAGTAAGAAGGAACCACATCGATTGTTAGAGTATCTACTTTTACACAACCCATTGCACTAGTAATGGTCACTTCATAGTCAAAAATACCTGGCATATTAGAATTAAATGTAGGATTGCTGACGGTATTATTATTTAAATGTATTGGAGGTTGCCAGTCATAGGTGTATGAACCACTTTGCGCTGGGTTTGCATTAAAATCAATTGTAGCATTTAAACAGGTTGAGGTACCTGATTGGGTTAGAGAGTAAACAAAATCAGGAACAACAGTTACTACCACTGTATCAATATTAGTACAGCCTCCAGCGAGATTGCTGGTTACTTCATATGTTGTTGTATATGCAGGGTTAGCAACT
>CACAYQ010000026.1 GCA_902536695.1 uncultured Bacteroidota bacterium
TCTTTCTTTTCCAACAGGTCTCTCATTACCAGCAGGACCTCCTGGTCTTGCTGCTCTGTCCATTGTAGGTGTACTTGATACTTTTTCACCTTTGTCTGGACCTTTTACTTGCCCATATCCTAAAATACAAGCACTTGTTAAAATAATAGATAAAAATAAATTTTTCATGATGTTTACAGTTTAGATAATATATTAGCAAATTAAATACAAAAAACTGGTCTTACAGTAGTTTCTTTCTGTTATTATGACGAAATGCATATTTTTAATGATGAAAGCAATTTTGAGGCTTATGAATTACAATAGCATATTTTTAAAATATTTATATATATCATTTTTTCTCTTCATTTATTCATACAATTCATGGTCACAACAGAGCGAAAGTAATAGGGAGTATGTTGAAAATAAAACTAATGAACTTACTAATGATTCCAGTTATTGGGATAATGATGCTGTAATTTACTTTGGAGCAAATAGAACTGCTTTATACAACTGGTCAGCAGGAGGGATGAACTATTTAGAATTTCATGGTCTTACTGACTTATGGTTTGATTATAGGCACAATAAATTCCATTGGAATAATTTCATTGGTATGTCATTTGGCATAATGAAATCCTCTTACGGTAATTTTGCCAATACACCATGGTGGAAGAACGATGACAGATTAGAAATGACTTCAAAGTTTTCAAGAAGAACACCACATCTATGGGATTATTCTTTTCTATTCAATTTCAGGACGCAATTTACATTTGGTTACTACACGGAAGACGATATGCTGAATCAAAATTATATGGATAACTTTTTTGCACCTGTTTATCCCATCACAGGATTTGGCTTTGATATTCATGCGAATGATTATTTAACTGCATATTTATCTCCAATAACCATAAAATCTACCATTGTATTGGATGATTCCTTATCACAGGTTGGGGTATTTGGAGTAAACGCTGGTGAAAAATTTAGAAGTGAAGCTGGTATGTATATTAATTTATTGTATAGGCACGATAGCTTATTTCACAATAAAAAATTATCGCTTATGACGGATTTATCTCTGTTTAGTAACTATTTGAATAAACCGGGAAACATTGATATTACATGGGAACAATTAATCACTTATAAATTTTCAAAATATTTCAGTATTACGTTTTCAGGATATCTCATTTATGATCATGATATTAAAATCCCTAGATATCAATCAGATGGAATAACACCAATATACCTTACTAGAAGTAATGACCAATTAGACCCCATAACGGGTGATAATCATTATTTCTTTGATTATGACAATCCAAATGCAAATAATTATGTAGTTAATTATGTATCGAATGATACCAATGGAGATGGATTATTTACAGATCCAGGTGAATACGAAGGATGGAAAATTATCAAGACTGGAGCTGCCACACAGTTTATGGAATTTTGGATGATAGGACTATCATTTACATTTTAAAAAAAGTAAGGTTTATTATTTATATAGTGTGAGAAAATATCCCTTTGCATTCATAGTGCTTTTTAATAAAAAATAATCCTTTTTAACTACCTTGATATTTAGCTATTTTAACAATCCTTTCATCAATTTTTAAAAAATAGAATGAGTCATTAAATTTTGTCAAGTCAAGAGTAGTCACATAATGTTTTGAATTAAATTGTTTAATTATTCTGCCAAATACATCATATAGTCTGAAACTAAGCGGTAAATTCGACTCATGTTTTATTGTAATAAAAGAAGAAGTTGGATTAGGATATATTAATAATTGGTTTAATTCTTTTGAATCATAATTTGAAACAGAATTACAATCATTTAAAAAATTTTTAATGTAATTATTTTGTGTAATGTTAATTCCATGACCAGCATTACCCCTAATATGGAAAACACCAACAGAAGAGTAGGCATATTCAAAAACAACTGGTAAACCCAGAGGGAATCCAGCAGCTGAATCAATTTTTGGACCTAAATATCCATTGTTCTTAGCAATACTATAAGCTGCTTCCTCTGCATGAATAAAATTAAGTCCAACTGCAGATTGTCCACCATAATAAGGTATTGTCATGTCGTTATCATTACAAATACTTAAATATTTTCTATTATTTGTGGGATATGATTGCACATTATATCCGCAATAATTCAAACTAGGATCAGTATTATTAGCTGATTTCCAAAAGCTATTTAAATGATATTGTGGTTCATTTAACTGAGAAATAACAGAACAAATTATATCAATTCCTTGGTTATCATTTTGAATAAATACATTATTTGCTAACGCTGCACCATTTGAAAATCCTAGAATTCTAATTTTATTGGAATTTATGTTAGAATATGATTGTAATTGATTAACTAAATCATAAATCATTTCTGTATCTGGAGCATTACTATTTTCACTACAAATATTCCAGCTATTTTGATATCCAGTTGGTGCTACAAGAACATGACACTCCAAAGTATTTTTAACATTAAAAATAGTTTGATTTCCGTTTCCACCATTTCCGTGAAGAAGAATTGCTACAGGATAACCACCTGAAGGTGGATTCCCTTGCGGTACATGAATATGAATGGGGTATGTAAAGCCATTTGGTTGCTGAGGCCAAAACTTTGTTATGTGAATATTAGTTGAATTTGTAATATTTTGGCCATTTATAAAATGAAATGATATAACAAATAAAAATAAAGTAATTAATTTCAGTTTAATTGTTAATCTACAGTATGTTAATTTCTCTTGCACTGTTGTCTTATAATTAATATTATGTTAACTTGGTTAAAAGTAGTTTATCTTCAATCAATAAGATAGAAATCTCTCATTCTCCTATCAATGAGATGAACATCAGTATAATAAAATCTCAATACATCAAGAAAATCATATCCAAGATCAATCATTTTCATTGCACCTTCTTGCGATAATCCTACTCCATGGCCAAATCCTTTTCCTTTCAGTGTGAGTTCACCATTACCCTTATCAAATATACTAAAGTAAGTGCTTTTTAATTTCCAATCCTTTCTTATTTCAGTTAAAGGAATTCTATACATCCAATCAATTAAGTATTTGTGCCTGATTTCTTGTTTAAAATTACATGCGCTATTTATAGCTAAAGCATTGTCAATTGGAAATTGAAATTTTGTATGTAAATAATTTATCCAACTTTTTTTACTAATGGTTTTCTCCCATTCATAATTATATCCGTGAACAGAATATGGGTCATGAATACTTCTCAAATATGGTAAAGCCTTAAGCCAAACATCTTCTACATTGTTAGTTTGACCTCCGCTATTTGAAAAATATGCCGCAGTGATGTAATCCATATTTTCATCAACTAATATTAAGTTTCTTGTTTCCTTAACAGCATTTATGATATTTTGGTTTTTGTACATTTTACCCTTGTACACTTGACAATTAACTAGATCTGTTAAGTTAAACCCTTCATGTATAAATTTATATTGATTTTTTAATGCATACGTTCTACTGATTATTGAATGAACTTTATAGAAATCTTTGGTTTGATGAAGCCCTACCTCAGACTCAAGAACACCTACAAGATATTTCTCAAGATCTACAGTATTAACTAAAGTTAACTTTCCTTTATTTGAAAAAATTTCCATTTCACCATAATAGGTTCTTTTTCTGAAGGATGGATTCTTTCCAGTTAATGTAAAAACACAAGTGTCTTTAGTTCTTTTATTCACATAAATAGTGTCAAATTCACCCAATAATTGATCATTAAAAAGGATTTGTACTTTATTGTGATTAGATTTTATATTTAAACTGGCTTTACTATCTAGTTCCTTTTTCAAATTGCTATTTGAAGCAGTAATAAAATAGTGATCAATAGTAGTGATTTTAACTGATTTTAATTGGATATTTCTAAGTAATCCAATTTTCAATTCCATTGAATGACAACAGAAAATATGAAAAGTTAAAAAGATGTACAATAATGATCTTATCATGAGTTCAAAATTATAATCGAAAAAAACATTTTAAATATTAACCATTTATAGTTTTTAACATCTCTTTTGCAGTAAGTTTTGGGACATTATTACCTTGACAGAGCTTCTTTAAAGCTTTGTAATCATGTAATATGGTTTCTAAATGAGACTTTTGATCTAAAATATTATCTAAATTATTTTTTAAGTTAAGTACACTTAAATCACTTTGAATCAGTTCTTTAACAGTTTCTTTATTTAAAATTAAATTAACAAGTGATATGTATTTTACCTTAACTAATATCTTGGCAATTAGATATGAAATCCAACTACTTTTGTAACAAACGATTTGAGGCACATTAAAAAATGCTGTTTCTAAGGTTGCTGTTCCAGATGTAACAAAAGCTACCCGTGAATGATTTAATATATTGTAAGTATCATTATAGATGATACTCACATTACTTTCTAAACCAATTTTACAGTATACACTTTTAAGATGACGAATCCCTCCAATAATGATGTTAAATTGATCTTCTCTGTGCTTGCACGCATTCAGCATTATAGGTAATTTTTTTTCTATCTCCTGCTCTCTACTTCCTGGAAGAAGAATTATATTTTCTTTTTTATGATCTAGCTCATACATCGAGTAAAACTCTTCTTTACTAAGGGCATTTTCGTTAATAAATCTTTCAATATATTCTACAAGTGGATGACCATTATAACTTACTTCGATACCCTGACTATTAAAATATTTTTTTTCAAATGGAAGTATAACAAATAACTTATCAATGTATTTCCTAATTTTTTTTACTCTACTCTCTTTCCAAGCCCAAACTTGAGGTGCTATAAAATATAAAACTGGAATTCTTGTGTGAGATTTTATGAATTTTGCAATTCTCATATTAAAACCAGGGAAATCAATTAGAATAAGTACATCAGGTTTATTATCTACAATATCTTTTTTACAAAATTTAATGTTTTTTAAAATAGACTTAAGATTAATAATAACTTCTAAAAATCCCATGAAATTATGATCCTTATAATGTTTTACAAGGCCACCCCCCTGCCCTTTCATTAAATCTCCTCCCCAGGATCTGAATTGTGCATCATGATCTAAATTTTTGATTTCATTTATTAACTGAGAACCATAAAGATCCCCAGATGCTTCACCGGCAATCAGATAGTACTTCATTAATTTATAAATAAAATGGAAACAGCTGCCCATAGTAGTGTTAAACCTACTATGCCTTTAGAAAACTGATCAATCTTGAAAATAAAAAACGAAAAATAGAAAATCAACATATTCACTAACAGACAAAACATAAGTGTATTTTGTCTCATTTCTAAATAAATATCAGATACTATGTTATTGGTATTTATCTCACCAAAAAAATAAGACGAAAACTGTAAAAACGACAAGTTGTTACCAATCACTAGGTAAGCAATTAAGAAACCAATTGCTGGGCTAATAAATCCAGCTATTAACCCATATTTAAATTTATTCCATTTTAATGTCCAACTATATCTCATCTAACTTCCATTGATTGATTTCCTTTATTGACTCATAACATGTCATATCAAATTGAGTGGGTACTATGGTTATGTAGTTATTTTCAAGATAATAAATATCTGAGTTTTCATCCTTTTCTTTAGAACCAAATGAGCCTGTCAGCCAATAGTATTTGTTACCAAAAGGGTCAGTTCTTTGATCAAATGTATCATCCCAGAATGCTCGACCTTGTTTGCATACTTTGATTCCCATTATTTCATTTTCTTCCACGGCTGGAATATTTACATTTAGACAAGTACCCTTTTTCATGTTATTTTCTATCAAAGTCCTAAAAATAGCTTTAATATACTTTATTGAAGGACTAAAATTAGCATCTGGATCATAATTCGTCAGTGAAAATCCAATACTAGGAACACCTTCTAATGCACCTTCAACTGCTGCAGACATCGTGCCAGAGTATAAAACATTAGTACTCACATTCGAGCCATGATTAATGCCAGATAAAATATAATCTGGCTTTCTATCTTTCAGCAAAAACATTCCCATTTTTATGCAATCTACAGGAGTGCCTGTACAGCAATAGGCTTTAATATTTTTAAATTGAGTTGTCTCATAACATCTTATTGGGTCATTTACAGTAATGGCATGACCCATTCCAGATTGTGGTTTATCAGGCGCAACAATTAATATTTCACCAAAATCTTTTACCGCATTGACCAATGATGTTATACCTTTTGCATTGTATCCATCATCGTTTGTTATTAAAATAAGTGGTGTTGACATTCAACTAAATTAATTATTATTAAAAATTTGGCACTAACTTTGTTTATAAGATTTTAAATAATGCAGATGAAAAAAATAGTAAGCGTATTAATAATTATATTCATTAACTTTCTCTTTACATCTCTTCCAGTTTTTGGAAACAAAGTTGAAACCACATCAAAAATTAAAAAGGTAACTGTTTTTAACAAAGGGGTCAACGTTCAGCGATTTGGAAACTTAGATATAAAAAAGGGTGATAACACTATTTACATTCAAGAGCTATCACCTTATTTGTCTAATGAATCCATTCAGTTTGTTATTAAATCATCAAAAGTCATTATTAATTCGGTAGGAAAAGAAATGAATTACTTAGGAATCCAAAACCATTTGACTGATGAAGTGAAATTGTTAAAAGATAGTCTGGATCTTAGCAATGAAAAACTGAGGCTAGCACAAGTGTCTTTACGTGTTTACAAAGAAGAAAAGGATTTGTTAGACGAAAATAAATCTGTACTTAAACTATCAAAAGAGTTTATCATTGATGACTTAATGGATCTATCTGATTTTTTTCGAGAAAGAATGCTTGATATTGAAGAGAAAATTTCAATAACAAATAAGAAAATCAATAATATTAATCAAACTATTGCAAATATTCAATCTCAAATGCGGACCTTGAACGCTAGGGTAAGAAATCAATTCAGTAATGTGGTTATCCAAATTACCAGTAAAGAAGAATTGAAAGTAGATTATGAGTTAAGTTATAATATTAAGGATAGAGCGGGTTGGAAACCCTGTTTTGATTTAAGAATAGAAAAGATGAATTCACCCGTTGACATTACCTACAAGGCTGAAATTTATCAAAATACAAACGAACAATGGAAAAATATAAATATTTCCTTGTCTACAGGAAATCTAAATCAATCTAACAAAGCACCTGCCTTTAATACAGATTATCTTACTGTACGCAGAAATGAGAGAAACAAATACAGAGAACTGCAAACTTCATCAAACCCTCGATACGACAATTATTCAAGTGAGGCTGCAGGGGTATCTGTAGATATGGAAATGGCTATGGATGATGATATAGGATATGCTGAAACATCTGCAGCTTTCACTACAGTTGATTTTAGTGGTACACAAATCCAGTATGACATTGCCCTACCCTACTCCATATCATCATCTTCTAAATCTATTTTTATGGAGATTCAGAAAATTAATTTACCTGCTACATATGATTACTACACCTATCCAAAATTAGATAAAGATGTTTTTCTGATGTGTCATTTTACATCTATAGCGGAACAAAATTTTCTTGCTGGAAGTGCACAAATTTATTATGAAGGTAAATCTGTAGGTACCACTTACTTAGACCCTTTATCTACTAAAAATACAATAGATCTATCTTTAAGTCGTGATTTTTCCATTTTAACTACAAGAAAGCCTCTGAAAAAGTTTTCATCAGAAACTAAAATCAGCGATAAAGTAAAACAGGAAAGATCATTCGAGATTACATTGAAAAATAATAAATCTTCAAAAATTACTGTAAAACTAGTAGATCAAATACCAGTTTCGAATGATAAATCCATTGACGTGGAATTGGTACAATCAAGTGAAGCAAAATTTAACAAAAATAAAGGTAAGTTGACTTGGTTAATTGATTTAGAACCCAATACTTCAACAACCAAAAATTTTACCTACACCGTAAAATACCCTGTAAACGAACGTGTAATTGGTCTTTAATTAACACCTATAGTTTGCTTACAAGAAGCTAAAATGTCTTTTGCATTCTCTATTGTTTTCCCTTCAGCATAGCATCTTAATACGGGTTCAGTTCCAGAGGGTCTAATCATTAACCATTCATCATCACTAAGGATGAATTTAAAACCATCAGTGGTGTCTATATTCTGTACATTATATTTTCCAAAAGATTGAAATGCATTGTTTTGACAACTTTCTACAATGGATTGTTTCAAATTTTCATTAATGTGTAGGTCGTCTCTCCAATATTTAAACTCCCCTACTAGTTCATAAATTTCTTTAATCAATGAAGTTAACGATTTGCCTGATTTAGCCATATATTCAAATATGACTAAGCCCATCCATATTCCATCTCTTTCAGGAATGTGCCCTTTTATGGCAATACCACCTGACTCTTCTCCTCCAATTAGAACATCTTCATTGATCATTTGTTGAGCTATATGCTTAAAGCCAATTTGAACAGTATCGTGTTCCAATCCCCACATTTCGGCTAATTTCACCACTCTGGGTGTTGTTGATGCAGCTACTACCACTTTACCATTCATGGATTTGTATTTGTGCAGATACAGTAATAATAGCAGTAGGATGTGGTGAGAGTCAACAAAATCCCCTTTTTCGTCAAATAAACCAATTCTATCTGCATCTCCATCAGTCGCTAATCCAGCGGCAATTTCTCCATTATTCTTTATGAATTTAGAAAACGGATTTAAGTTTTTAGCTATAGGCTCAGGAGCTTGTCCATCAAAAGATGGATTATAATCACAGTGTAAAAAGGACATATCAGGAAATATCTTCTTCATAACGAATTGACCTGCACCGTACATAGCATCATATGCAAAATGTAGACCTGAATTTTTGATAGCATCAAGGTCAAAAGAAGACTTAATTTTGTTTATGTACATGGTTTCTAGATCTACATGTTCTAATAAACCGTTCTCCTCCATTTCTGAAAGGTATACCTCACCTAAATCTAGATTGTTTTTAGATGGAATTAGTACTTCTACTTCAGAGATTTTATCTGATGTAAGAGGTCCTCCATAATGACCTTTTAGTTTAAAACCATTATAAGAAGGTGGGTTGTGGCTTGCAGTAATTACAATACCAATCGCAGTATTTAACTCTTTTGCCGCTAACGAAATCATAGGAGTAGTAATGATACTATCTGCTTGATATACTTTTATGCCCTGTGATACTAACACTTTTGCGGCAGTTTCCATAAATAAACTTCCTGCAAATCGGCAGTCATGGCCAATCACTACACTTAAGTTATTTTCAAAATTCTTTTTAATCCAAAGTCCTGTAGCTGTTGTGATTCTAGCTACATTTTCTACTGTAAATTCATCTGCAATTATGGCTCTCCAACCATCTGTACCAAATTTGATATCTGACATTTTATGATTTTTCAGCAAATGTATGATTTTTACCAAAAATCAAATACTATTAAAGATTGATACCATTTAATAAAATTTGAGATTCTATTTAAAAACTAATTTTACTTCTTTTAATCCGTGATTAGAAATTGTTCTTTTTTAAGTAATTATCAGGTATAGCTCTTATATTTGTTTAAAATTACATCATGAAGATTGTTATTGCAGGTGCCGGAGATGTGGGTACACATTTAGCAAAGCTTTTAGCTTCTGAAGACCACGATATTTATCTTATAGATCGAAGTGAAGAAAGTTTAGCAGCTGTTTCAAGCCAAATTGATGTATTTACAATAACTGGTGATGCCAAATCAGTAGAGATTATGGAGCATAAGCTCATTGAATCTTGTGATTTACTTATTGCTGTTACTTCTAGTGAAGAAACCAATATGTTGATATGTATTTTAGGTAAAAAACTGGGAGCTAAAAGAACTATAGCCAGAATAAATGATGTTAATATAGTCAAAGAAGGAAAAAAACACTTTTACCATGATTTAGGGATAGACACACTCATTTCTCCAACTCATTTAGCCACACTAGAAATTCAACGGTTAATTAATCAAGCTTCATTTACAGATGATTTGGAGTTTGAAGGGGGTAAACTAACTGTTTTTGGAATTTCATTGGCTAAAGATTCTCCGCTAATAAACAAATCTGTTAGAGAAAGTGCATCGCTTAACCCTAACCTAACATTTAAACCACTAGCCCTTCATCGAAATGATTACACGTTATTAGTAAATAACGAAACGGTATTTCAAGAAAATGATATTGTATATTTTATATCCTTAAAGGAGTCTATTGATATAATCAATAAGATATGCGGTAAAGAAAATTTTAAGATTAAAGACATTATGATATTAGGAGGTAGTAGAATTGGTCTTTATACTGCAGAATTACTGGAAAATGAATATCGTGTTACCATCGTAGAAAAAGATAAGGAAAGATGTGATGAAATAGCGGGTTATTTAAATAAGACACTTGTAATCAATATGGACGGTCATGATGTTCAAATGTTAGAAGAAGAAGGTCTAACAGATATGGACGCACTTATTTCTGTCACAGCAGATTCTGAAATGAATATTATGTCTTCATTAGTAGGTAAGAAACACGGAATTAAAAAAACAATAGCTAGAATTGAAAATTTTGATTACATCCATTTATCCCAGTCTATTGGTGTAGATACTTTAATTAATAAAAAAATTATAGCCGCAAGTGATATCTTTAAATTCGTAAGAAAAGGTAACGTGAGTTCCGTTTCCAATTTACATGGTGTGGACGCTGAGATTATTGAATTTGTTGTTAATGAAGGTTCAAAAGTGACCAAACACCCAATAAGAGAACTTAAATTCCCTAAATCAGCTAATATTGCTGGTGTAATTCGTGATTCATACGCTATTATTCCTTTTGGAAACTTTCAACTAATGCCCAACGATAAAACAATTGTATTTTCTCTAACTGAATCTATCAAAGAAATTGAACAGTTTTTCCAGTAATAAAAAAGGTCTTTTTAATTCATCAGTAATAGTATATGTAATTGGAACATTACTGCTGTTAAATGGCTCACTCATGCTCAGTTGTGTACCATTTGCTATTTATTACGATGATCAAAATCACATTAATACATTTTTGCTTTGTAGTTTGATTACAATATCATTTGGTTTTTTACTTCGATTTTTAACTAAAGACGAAAAAAATGCTGAAATTAAAAAGAGAGATGGATATCTAATTGTGGTAAGTGGTTGGTTGTGTATGACTTTTTTTGGGACCCTACCCTATTTATTAACAGAAAGTATTCCTTCATTTACAGATGCATTTTTTGAGACTATGTCGGGTTTTACCACAACAGGGTCCACTATTTTAGACGAAATTGAATCACTTCCTAAGAGTATATTATTTTGGCGCAGTATGACACAATGGATTGGAGGGATGGGAATTATCGTTTTGACAATAGCTATCTTACCTCTTTTAGGGATTGGTGGTATGGAATTATTTGTAGCTGAAGCTCCTGGCCCTACAAAAGATAAAATACATCCAAGAATCAAAGAAACGGCAAAGAGATTATGGATTATTTATTTTTCACTTACTGCCCTTGAAACCGTAGTTCTAATGTTCTTAGGATTAAGTTTTTTTGACGCTATTAATCATTCACTTACTACTACCTCAACAGGCGGCTTTTCAACCAAACAACAAAGTATTGCAGCATTTCAAAATCCATTTGTGGAGGCTGTTATTGTAATCTTTATGTTTTTAGCCGGAACTAATTTTACTATGATCTATTTTGGGTTAAAAATGAAGTTTAGAAAAATTGTAAATAACGATGAGTTTAAATGGTATTTATCTGCTGTATTTATTCTTATTTTATTACTCAGCTTTTACAGGACACATACATCATCATCAGATTTTATTCATGCATTTAGAGAAATTTCTTTTCAAGTAGTTTCTATAATCACTACCACTGGTTATGCTACTGCTGATTATACTCTGTGGGGATCCTTTCTTACATTCATTTTTTTCCTATTTCTTTTTTCAGGAGCTTCAGCAGGTAGCACAAGTGGAGGGATTAAAATTGTAAGAATAATTTTATTGATAAAAAATGGTTTATTGGAATTTAAAAGGAGATTACATCCAAAAGCAGTAATTCCTGTGATGTTAAATAAGCAAGTTATTTCAAGTACCATAACATATAATTTATTGGCTTTCATTTTTTTATATCTCTTTGTATTTACACTTGGTTCTATTTTTTTATCTTTTTTAGGAGTAGACATGTTGACTTCCATTAGTGCTGTAGCATCTGCTGTGGGAAATGTGGGTCCAGGAATTGCGGATGTGGGTCCTTCATCTTCATTTTCACAATTACCAACCTCTGCAAAATGGATTTTATCTTTATTAATGCTTATGGGCCGATTAGAGTTATTTACGGTTTGTGTTTTATTTACTCCTTATTTTTGGAAAAGAAACTAATTTAATATGAAATTACTTTACGAAACACCTGTTGAATGGGCTACACAAGCTATAAAGGACATGGATTCATTTTTGCAGGATCATGCTGATGCTGAACGAAAAGTGGCAAATATGTGCTTGTCATTAATTGCTAAATATCCGAATAGGGTTGAAATTATTGATGAACTCATTCAAATTTCAGTTGAAGAACTATTGCATTTTAAGCAGGTTTATGAATTAATAAGATATAGGGGTCAGGAATTAAATGGTGTTTTTCAAAAGGATCCCTACATCAAAGGACTTATGTCTATAGTTAGTGGAGACTCAGATCAATTATTTATGGACCGCCTTATTATTGCATCTGTAGCTGAACTAAGAGGGTCTGAAAGATTCAAGTTAATCGGTGAAGTTTGTGAGGATAAAAAAATTGCTCGTTTTTATTCAAATCTTCATTTGCAAGAATTAGCGCATATTGATTCTTTTATTAAAATGGCTAAAGTTTATTTTGATCCTAAGGATGTTGATCACCGAACGAATGAAATACTTCAAAAAGAAGCTGAAATTACTTCCTCTCTTCCTTGGAGAAGTGCGATTCACTGAAGTATATAAACGAATAGTTATTGTTATGTAAATTTTATTAGATTTACTAATAATGGATTTATCTATAGCCGATATTGGTAGTGTTAACTACCTTAAACCTAAGAAAGGAAGACTTTTACTCGCAGAACCTTTCATGATAGACGACCACTTTTCAAGGTCAGTTATTTTTATTTGCGAACACAATTTAGATGGCTCTTATGGTTTCATTATTAATAACGAACTGAACTTAAAATTAGATGAAATTATTCCAGATAAGGAGTTACCTGCTTTAGATGTTTTTTATGGAGGACCTGTTCACGCCTCAAATTTATTTTATATCCACCAGTTTGGAGATATTATTAACAATTCTATAAAAATCACTGATGGTATATGGACCGGAGGAGACTTTAATCAACTTATGGAATTCATTAATTTAAATGTAATTAAATCGAACAGAGTTAAATTTTTTCTTGGTTATTCAGGTTGGTCTAAACATCAATTAGAAGATGAGATGAAAACTAATTCTTGGATTATATCCGAGCGTAAAAAAATTGATGTATTTAAAAACAATAAAGATTTTTGGAAGAACATCCTAGAAAATAAAGGGGGTAAATTCAAAGCTATAGCTAATTTTCCATTAAATCCGTCTGATAATTAACCACTTCTTGGTTAAGTAAATCAGTTAGCTTATTTGCAAGACTATTATAATATCTTTTGTCCTTGTACTGTCCTATCCATCTAATCCCCCTGATGGAATTAGTAATTATGATTTCGTCTGCAGACAGTAAGTGTTGTAATTGAATGGGGTTCTCATATACCAACATGCCATTTGTTATGGCAAGATTAATTACTTGCATTCTCATGATTCCACCAACACATCCTTCAGAAAGAGGTGGAGTGTAAAGAACACCGTTGGAGGAAATAAACAAATTTGAATTAGTGGTTTCTATGATGTTTCCATTTTCATTTTTTATTAGGGCGTCATCTAATTGATTTTCTTTAAAAAAAACAGATGCTAAAACGTAAAGTTGAGCATTGGCTAATTTATAAGGAGATAATATGTTTAGTGGTTTAAGGATATCGTCATAAACACCAATTTTTAACCCTTTCTTATTGGTTGAATATGAATTTTCCTTTAGCCTGTTCGATTCTATGATATAGCTTAAATTATTAGTTTCTGGAAGGTAAGTGCCTTGACCACTTCGGTAGACACTTATTCTGATAAAACCACCTTCATAAATTTCATTTAACTGCAGTAAATCTATTATTACTGGTTCAATAAAGTTCAACTGTAAATGTTGATCAGGACACAACTTTAATTTTTCAATAGCTGAATTAAGACGCTTTAGATGATGTTTTAGAAAAACAGGTTTCCCATTTATGACCTTTATAGTTTCAAAGGCGCCATCACCAAATGAAAAACCTCTTTTAAGATCCTTGTATTGAATATCGTCAATTTGAACATACTCTCCGTTAAAACACACTTTTTTCATGGGAAAGCAAATATATTATTATCCCTTAATTAAAATAGTTAAACGCGTAATTTGTTATAGCCTCAAAGAAATTTTTAGCATTATTAAAATCAAAAAACATAATAAATAAGATGCCGAAAATAGAACCACTTATGTGCGCATCATGCGCAATATTGGTATATTTTTTTTTAGCCATGTAGTTTTCTGCTAAAATGTACAAAATACCAAATATGAACCCAGGAATCCAGATTCCAGGTAATAATACTATTCCTAATTCTTTTAATGGATTCAAAACAATGTAGCTAAAAACAATAGCTGAAACTGCTCCAGAGGCTCCTAAACTGAGATAGTTTGGATTATTTCCATGTTTATAAAGCGAAGGTATAGTTGCAAACATCGCTGCACTAACATAAAAAATTAAAAAAGTAAATTCTCCAAGTGCGGCATGATTATTAAAATAAATTTCAAGATATGGCCCGAACATGTATAATACATACATATTGAAAAATAAATGTAAAAAATCTGCATGTATGAAAGCATGGGTAAAAAGAAGCCATATTTCTTTTTGGTTCAACACTCTAGATGGCGATAAAATGAGTTTGCTTTTTAAGTTGTAATTATTAAAAGAAACCCATGAAATAATACATGTTATTAAGATAATTCCAAACGTAATGGTTAAATACATGAAACAAAAGAACTTATTTTTAATAAGTAAACATAGTCTGTAATACAAAATCTAAATCATTTTCGTTCTTTTGTAGCGCATGTCTAAATCAAATTTTATAAATGAGCTTGTAAAAAATGAAAATCAAATTGGAGCAATAGCCCCTAGTTCAAAATATTTAGCTCAAAAGATGTTGGCTAAAATTGACTTTTCAACTGATTTAAACATTGTAGAATTAGGGCCAGGAACAGGTGTATTCACATCTAAATTACTTAAAAGAATGTCACCTAATTCTAAACTTCTGTCACTTGAAGTCAATCCTTATTTTGCCTCAAAAATTAGAAAATCTGTACAAGACAGTCGGTTTCAAATAAGATGTGACAGTGCTGAAAATATCAATACTGTACTAAAGCAGACTCAATTTCTAAAAGTGGATTATATTATCTCCTCTCTTCCGTTAGCCGTATTGCCTATAAGACTCAAATTACGTATAATTAATGAATGTAAATTGGTTTTAGGAACTGAAGGTGTCTTTATACAATTCCAGTATTCACTTAATGCAAAAGATTTATTATATAAAAAGTTTAGTTCAGTTGATATTACATTTACTCCTTTAAATCTGCCTCCAGCTTTTGTGTACCATTGTTCGTTTTAGTGGCCCTTAGCATCTCTCTTTTTCCAGGCGGACCTGGAAGTCTTTCTACTTTAAAACCAATCTGTTCTAGATCTCTTCTTACTTGACCTTTTGCACAATATGTAACAAAAATACCGTTACTGTTCATAAGATTAAATATTAATTTTAAAACAGATATATCCCATAGTTTATCTTCTACTCTTGGTCCAAATGCATCAAAAAAAACAAGATCATATTTTTTCTCAAGTTTTAGATGTTGAACCATTTCGGAAGACTTATGAATAACTATTCCATCATTAATTGTTTGATCCACATTCCATTTCAAGTGATGAATCTCGGAATAAAGCTTGTGCTGAAATCCATTACTTAATTTATTAATCAACTTTTTATCTACAGGATATGGTTCTAAAGCGTGGTAATATACTTTTATCTTAAATTTATTTTCTATGAAGTAATTAATGGTAAGAAAACAATTTAGACCTGTTCCAAAACCCACCTCTAAAATATTCATTTGATTAGAAGTCATCTTGGGTAATAAATAGGCTAATCCGTTTTGGATAAAAACATGTAAAGACTCTGTGTTAGCTCCATGAATAGAATGATAATGTTCATTCAACTCACTATTGTAAAGTGTGTAAGAACCATCTGCTGTTTGTTTTAATTCTAAAATAATTTTCAATTATATTTCAAAAATATCTCCATCATTTACTGCTATTGTATTTTCGAAAATGGTCTTAGCTTCTTTTTCAAAATTTATTATTTCATTATATCTAGCAGAAAAATGACCTATAATTAATCTCTTTGTATTTGCTTCTTTAGCCATAGTTGCAGCATCCTTTGCAGTGGAGTGCTGTGTTTTTTTAGCTCTTTCTTTCATTTGCTCCAGAAATGTAGCCTCATGGTATAATAAGTCCACATTTGATATAATTGGAATTAAATTTTCATCATATTGTGTATCTGCACAATAAGCATACGAACGTGGTTTAGGACTATCTTTTGTATAGTCTTTGTACTTTAATATTTCATTATTGAAATCTACATTTTTACCCTCTTTTAATAGTTTTAATTTCTCAAACGGAATTGGTTTGTTTTGAATTTTTGTCTTAATGATATTTCTACTCTTTTTTACTTCTTTAAATAGAAAACCACAACATGGAACGGAATGGGATACCGGAAATGAAAACACTTGTAATACAGTATCTTCAAAAATCAAGGCTTTGTTTTTAAAATTAAGTGGGTGGAATTCAATATTAAAACGAAAAGGCTTCCCTGAAATTTTGAAATGCATCTCCAGTATTTCTTCTAACTCTTTAGGTGCATAAATGTAAATTGGATTTATTCTACCTAGTAAATTAAATGTGGACAGTAGACCAATTAAGCCTAAATAATGGTCACCATGAAGATGACTTATAAATATATGATCAATTTTAGTGAACCTACATCCAAACTTTCTTAACTGTATTTGTGTTCCTTCACCACAATCAATTAGAAATCTTCTTTCTTGAATATTCAGAAATTGAGACGTAGGTCTTTTTTCAATAGTGGGAATGGCTCCTCCTGATCCTAATATTGTAAGTTTGAATTTCAAAAAAAAATCCCGACTTGCGGGATTTTGATTTTAATGATTTACAATTAGTCTTTTAGTTAATTCCTGGGACCCATCTGAAATGGAATACATGTAAACTCCATTTTGTAATAATGATGTATTTATGTAAACATCATTTACCCCTCTAACACCATTTATAGGATAACTCTCAATAATCTCCCCTAACAAGTTTGTTAATTTATAATTAACCAAAACATTTTTACCACTGACAAATTGAACTTTACATTCATTATTAGCGGGATTGGGAATGGCATTATCCAACTTTAATGTATTTGTAGTTAAATGGTATGAATCAATTCCAACTGGACCTATATTGATTACATACCCGTCATAAGTAAAAGTTTGAGGAAATGGATTGAAAAATATAGTTACCCAACCCGTAATATCTAGAGTAATTTGAAATGAACCATTAGTGGTGGGCATTCCATCGATATTAGCACAACCAGCAGAGTCTCCGTACCAAGTACAGGATGGCACATTACAGGCGTACGAAATACCAGGAGGTAAATTTGAAACATTATTTAGTACCACTGAGTCAACTGGGACACCGGCAAAAGCAGAATCAATATCACCGGCATCTAAAGGTACTTTGAAATTTACAATTTGCTGGTAGGCCACACCTATGTCGCCAGACATAAAATTAGTTTGTTCATCAGGCCAAATCCCCCATGAAGAGTCAGCATAAAGAGGATCAGGTGTGCATTGAGAAAAGGATAAGTTATACGCTGTAAAAGCAAAAAGTAGAAGTAATAATTTTTTCATACAAGTTTTATTAGTTAATAATGTCGTTTTCGGTTGAAACTATGTTAAATACAGTATCCAGTTGTGAAATAGAAATTATCTTTTCAACAGATGGTTGTAAGCCAAAGAGAATCATTTTTGAATTTTTTTCCTTGGCTAATCTGTTGCCTACTAAAAGCGCACTTAAACCACTTGAATCACAATACTTAACTCTACTTAGGTCAACGATAAAATGAGAAAACAGTTGCTTACTTTGATGCAAAAAATGAGACTTTAGTTCGGGCGCATTAAGCGTATCTAGTTTTTCAACATGACACCTAATAATAACTTTACTTTCCTTATTTTCTACAATGAAATTCATAACTGTTAAACAAAAATAAGATAATTATTTATAGTTAGGCTCTATTTAATCTACCAGCTAACAAATAAATTATCGCCATTCTTACAGCTACTCCATTTTCAACTTGATCAAGAATTAGTGAACGGGACGAATCAGCTACTTCAGAAGTGATTTCAACACCTCTATTTATGGGTCCAGGATGTAATATAGTGATCTCTTTACTCAATTCGCTGATGATTTGCATATTTAATCCATATTGTCTGGTGTATTCTCTAATTGATGGGAAATACTGAATCTCTTGCCTTTCCAATTGTATTCTTAGCATATTAGCTACATCACACCATTTTAGAGCATTAGTAAGGTTATGCTCAACTTTCACTCCAAGATGATGAATATACTTTGGAATAAGTGTGGTGGGTCCGCAAACCATTACTTCTGCACCCAATTTCTTTAAAGCATAAATGTTTGACAAAGCCACTCTTGAATGCTTAATATCACCTATTATGGCCACTTTAAGTCCTTTCAATTCTCCAAACTTCTCTCTTATGGAAAAGCAATCTAAGATAGCCTGAGTTGGATGCTCATGGGTACCATCACCAGCATTAATTACACTCGTATTAGTATTATTGACAATATGGTTGGCTGCACCAGGGTGCGGATGTCTCATAACCACTAAGTCAACTTTCATGGATAGAATATTATTAGTAGTATCAATAAGAGTTTCTCCTTTTTTAACACTAGATGATGAAGCAGAAAAATTGATCACATCAGCTGATAATCTCTTTTCAGCTAGTTCAAAGGATAATTTAGTTCTAGTACTGTTTTCAAAAAAAAGATTAGCTATCGTAATATCTCTTAAGGTTGGTACTTTTTTAATAGGTCTATTAATGATTTCTTTAAAGCTTTCCGCTGTTTTAAATATGGTATTTAAATCATTGGTTTCAAGGTCATTAATTGAAATTAGATGTTTTACGCTTAAATCATTCATTTTCATTAGGGGAATAAAGTAATATTTGGTCCTTACCGTGCACCTCTTTCCATTGTACACTTACTCTTTCTTCATTTATAGTATCAATAGATTGCCCAATGTAATCAGCTCTAATGGGTAGATGTTGTGTAAATCTTCGTTCAATTAAGGTTAAAAATTCTACCGATTTTGGTCTACCAAAAGTCATTATTGCATCTAAACCTGAGCGGATAGTTCTTCCAGTAAAAAAGACATCATCAACTAGAACTACCACTTTATTTTCGATAGTGAAATCGATATTGGTTACACTTGGAATAAGAGGCTTCTCTTTTCTTCTAAAATCATCTCTAAAAAATGTAATGTCTAAAGCACCAGTAACAACGGATTGATTGGTGATTAATTCTAATTCCTTTTTAATCCGGTTAGCTAGGTAGATTCCATTTGGTTGTAAACCAACAATAACTGTATCGGTGAAATCATCATGGTTTTCAATAAGTTGGAAACAAAGTCTTCTTAAGGTTAGAGAAACTTGAAGACTATTTAGAATCTCGGTTGAGTTCATTAAAAGACAAATATAAAACCTAAATACGAATAATAGACTAAACTAACTTAAAAAACTTATGCTTTTCTTTATAATTTGGTCTAATGCTGTTGGTATATGATTCTCATTCCAAGGATGTTTGGAGCCAAAAGTATGATTTGTTCTCAACTTAAAAAGACTTCCAATATTAGACCAGCTCAATAAATTTAACGCATTTTGAAAGTCAATAGCTAGGTCCATAGTGCCGTGACATATTAATGTTTTCCCTTTAAATTTCTTTATGGAAGACTCTATGTTTAAATTACTTTCGTTATCCACATAATTTTGATAAAATTGATATAAATGGGGTAGCTTCTGCATAGTTCTTTTGTTTACTACATACCTCACTCCATTTTCCTTCCATTTGTCAATTTCACTTTGTTCAGGAAATCTACTTTTATAATCTGAAACACTTGCTAATAAAATTAAGGATTCTATGTAAAGGTCTCTAGAACTTGCAATACAAGCTATACCTCCGCCCCTGCTATGACCCATTAGATGAATCTTTGCATTTGAAAAATAGGTGAATTCATTTTTAACGTAATTAACAACTCTGATTACATCGTTAACTTCAATGGAGTAATTATTTTCACTAAAGGCTTTTAAATCTGGGAAATCTATGGGGTTATTAATTGTCCCACCGTTGTGAGAAAAATTAAATTTTAGAAAACTAATACCATTTTGAGCAAATTTATCAGCCATTAAATTCCAACATCCCCAATCCTTAAATCCTTTATATCCATGACAGAAAATTATTAAGTTCTTGTCATGATGCTGAAAAGGTTTAGTTAAATCACATAAAATAGGTTTTTCATATGATGTTCCAGTAATAACAAACTTTTTCTTTGTTGTTTTAGGCATCAATAATTGAAATCGAATTTATTTTATCTCCACCCTCAATCATATCTATTACTTCAACACCTTCTACAACTTTGCCAAAACAAGTATGGTTTCTATCAAGGTGTGCTGTGTTTTCCCTAGAGTGACAAATGAAAAATTGAGAACCACCTGTATTTCTCCCTGCATGTGCCATGGATAAAACTCCCCTATCGTGGTATTGATTATCTCCATCTAATTCACAGTCAATTGCATAACCAGGACCACCAACGCCTGTCCCTTGTGGACAACCGCCTTGGATCACAAAATCAGGGATTACTCTATGAAATGTAAGGCCATTGTAAAAACCACTTTTAGATAGATCAACAAAATTTTGTACTGTTTTTGGCGCATCGTTTTCATAAAACTCTACTTCCATTTTTCCTTTTATGGTATCAATAATTGCTTTTTTCATCTTTTAAATTTTATCGTGTTAACTTTTTATATTTGATTCTTGTAGGTATAATATCTGATCCAAGTCTTTTCTTTCTGTTTTCTTCATAATCTGAATATCCTCCTTCAAAATAATAGACACTAGAATTTCCCTCAAAAGCTAGAATATGAGTGCAAATTCGATCCAAAAACCACCTGTCGTGTGAAATAACTACTGCACAGCCAGCAAAAGATTGAATTCCTTCTTCTAGTGCTCTCAGTGTATTCACATCAATATCATTGGTAGGTTCATCAAGTAATAACACATTTGCCTCGGTTTTTAAGGTCATTGCAAGATGTAATCTATTTCTTTCTCCCCCAGATAAGACACCTACTTTCTTCTGCTGATCAGCGCCATTGAAATTAAATTTAGATACGTAAGCTCTTGAATTTATTGTTTGTCCTCCAATTTCAATAACTTCATTACCTTCGCTCACTACCTCCCAAACTGACTTATTAGGGTCAATTGACTTATGTCGTTGATCAACATAACCAATCTTTACGGTAGAACCAATGTTTATCTCTCCTTTATCTGGTGTTTCTTCATCCATTATCATTCGAAACAAAGTGGTTTTACCTGCTCCATTAGGTCCAATTACTCCCACTATTCCTGCAGGTGGTAGTTTAAAACTCATGTTTTCATACAGCAGGTTCTCATCATACCCCTTTGCAATATCATTAGCTTCGATTACTTCATTCCCTAATCTTGGGCCGTTAGGGATAGGGATTTCAATTTTAGCTTCCTTTTCTTTTACCGTTTCATTAAGCATGGACTCATAATTTTTAAGTCTTGCTTTACCTTTAGCTTGTCTCCCTTTAGCTCCTTGTCTTACCCATTCTAATTCTCGATCTAGCGCCTTTTTACGCTTGCTCTCTGTTTTTTCTTCTTGTTCTAATCTTTTTGCTTTTTGTTCCAACCAAGAGCTGTAATTTCCTTTAAATGGAATACCTTCACCCCTATCTAATTCCAATATCCAACCGGCCACATTGTCTAAAAAATACCTGTCATGCGTTACTGCAATAACAGTTCCCTTGTAGTTTTGTAAATGTTGTTCAAGCCAATGTACAGATTCAGCATCTAAGTGATTTGTCGGTTCATCTAATAATAGGATATCAGGTTGTTTTAATAATAATCTACAAAGTGCCACTCTTCTTCTTTCACCCCCTGATAACCCTTTGACGTTTCTATCTCCTTCTGGTGTTCTTAGCGCGTCCATTGCTAACTCCAATTTTGAATCTAAATCCCATGCATCTAATTGATCTATCTTCTCTTGTACTTTACCTTGTTTATCAATTAATTCGTTCATTTTATCAGCATCATTCATGATTTCTTCATCCATGAATTTGTTGTTGATTTCGTCATATTCTTTAAGTAGATCAGCAACTTCCTGTACTCCTTCTTTGACAATTTCTTTTACTGT
>CACAYQ010000027.1 GCA_902536695.1 uncultured Bacteroidota bacterium
CACCAAAATTGGGTTCATTCCAAATGGAACTGGTATCCTTCATTTTGCCTCCAGCAACATTGGCATACCCAAGTACCATAATCAAGTCAATCCAGTCTTCTTCATAGGGAACACGCCAACCATCAGGGCAAATTTTACATGTTAATGAATCTTCATAAACCGTACTTAAAATTGTTCCATCTCCAGGGCTATAAGAATTTATTAATATTCGTACTGAGTCCACATCTGGATCTGAACTATTGACCCAATAGTAGCGAGCTACTTCTATGGTATCTCCAATTAATGCGTACCAATTATATAATTTACCATAAATGTCATCATATTGTTGGTCATTTTCATAATAACACCAAGCACCAGTTTCATTATTACTCCATGTTACATCAGACATAGCTTGAGTGATAGGGTTTCCATCATTGTAAGTACTTGTTTTTAAATTTACTTGCATCCACTCTTGACTCCAGCCATTATTATTTTCTATAATTACAGTGGGGTATGAATTCCCTTCAATATCCGTTAGTCCTCCACCGTCTTTAAAAGATACAATGGACTCTTGGTTGTTTTTAGTACAGCTTAAAAACATTGTAAAACATAGAAGGTAGATGGTTTTTGAATAATATGTCATTTACTTTAGATATAAATAGCTTAAACCAACGGAAGCAAATACCATTTTATTATTTAGTCCGGTGCCAAAATAAGCATCAAATTGTAATTTATCTTGAATTAAATATGCTAATCCAGCATCTATATTTAATTGATCATTAAAGCCATACATTTCTATGAAAGTGCTTATTTTATCAGAAAAATTATGGCCCAGAAAAAAGGAATATCCTATCTCATTGTTGTTGAACGTATATCCAATGGTGTACCCAACGGAATTAGCTTTACTTAATACATAATTTCCAATTACTTTAGTATTAATAGGTTGCTCCGATAAAGATCCTATATCATCATAAACGCTAGGTATTTGAATAGATGGTAAGACAGATAAGTTCACTTTATCACTTTTATACAATTGAATTTTGGCCCCTATAGTCCATACTCCCAGCTCAACGTTTTCTTCATCAACCAACACATCATTCATTAGTCTTAGTTCTGTTTTTTCTGTCAAACCATACCTGAGAAGTAAATTTGGAGCAGAAATAGGTTGTGTTTCTCCAGAGTCAAGTTGAATTAAAAAACCCGATTCCAGCTGGATTCCATTTTTATATAAAGAATTGGAGTTTTCAGTTAACGCACTGGGTCTGTCTGTTGCTATGGTTTGGCTAATAGCTGAATACCCCAAAAAAATAAGTAGAAAACTTATATATCTCATTATTTTAATAAACCGGATTGATTAGGATAGTGCATGATACGATGCTTAATCAAAAATAGTGTTTTTTCTTTAGTCATTTTCTCCTAAAAAGGATAAATAATATAGTCAAAACATTATTATTCTTATGACCAGTTAGAAATTTATCACTTTTTTGAATAGCCTAATCTATTTATAATTTCTTCATGAAATGGAAACAGTTTTAAAAGTTGGTTTTTCTCAGGCATTTCAAAATCATTGAAATCAAATCCAGGACTCACAGTACATCCACATAATGCAAATTCATTTTTATTTTCTAATTCAGATGCAAACCATGTGCCAGCTGGAACTACGTATTGGAGTACTTCTTCTTCACTAATATTATTTCCTATTCTAATTCGTTTATAGCCTCCTTTAACATTAATAGTGTGAAGTAAGAGAGTAGAGCCCAAATAAAAATGCCATATTTCATCTTGTTTTATTCTGTGGAAAGCAGAGTAATCCTCTTGAACAAGTAGAAAGTAAATGGACGTACAGTAGTTTCTATCTCCATGGGTTATAAAGTCTAAAGAGTCCTTTTTAATAACCCCTTCACTCCGGTATATTTCTTTAAAATAACCTCCTTCTGGATGAGGGTTTAATTTAAGTGCATCTATTATATCTTTAGATGTTAGCATTAGAACTGATGATTAGAATACATTATGGTAATAGTCCCTTTGGACACCTCGTCTTCGTCTGTTTCATCAGTATAAGCTTCTAAGTCTCCGGTAAGTAGAGCTGGCATTTTTTGATTTTTAACATCAAATGACATCCTAATTTTACTTGGTAAATCGTATAAAGTGCCATTATAATTCATTTCAGCCGTATAGCTTCCTTTTTCTTTAGTTATTAATATCATTTTTTGAACTAAATCAGCAGAATCAATCCAAAACTGCCCAGTTACAATTTCGGAGTTGATATCTATTGGTATGACCTTGATAATTTGATTTTCATTTTCTTTACCCATGTCTATGGCTATAAAATCTTCTTTAAATAGGGAGGTAGATATGGTACCCATTTCTTTTTTTGGTAAAAAAGCAAAGCCTTTTATTTTGTAATCTATGTCTTCTGGTGATCGATAGATCATTTTTCCTACTCTTTCTTTAATTCTAATAAACTTCACGTCAATATTTATATTTACGTCACATGAGTAGGGTGGAACTCTTTCCGATTTCTCAACCATGTTAAGCATCCTTTTTTTGGCATCACTGGATTGAGCTGAAAATAAGCCTATAGAGAAGCTAAAAAGTAATATGAATAACCATTTAATCATGTTAAAATATCTTTTCTATTGAAGTTCCAAATACCAACCAGGTTAAAAATTAAAATGTAAACAAATTGTACCACTACAGATTGCTGAAGAACCAATTTATCAATGTCAAAATCAAAAAAGTATTGCCACTTTGTAATATGACTAGTGAATATATAAGGTAGAATGTCTTTAAATATAGGTGCACCTAGGGTGAAAATGATATTTAAACCAATAAGGATAGCTATTGTACCTACTATGGGACCTATGGCATTGTTGACAAACGATGAAATCATCATGGATAACGAAGCTACCACAATCATAGAAAGCGTACCTGAGCAAAAAGCATAGAAGAAACGCCAAGTAACATCATCACTAGCTATAACGGTTACTCCTCTCCTTAGTACTATTAAATCTCCCGTACCAAATAACAACAACCCTAATCCATAAGTCATACCTGCTAAAAAAACCATTAAGGAAATGGTATATAAGAAGCCCGTAATGGCCTTTGCAATGTAAATTTCAGATCTTTTAAAAGGTCTTTGTAATATTAATCTCAATGTACCTGTTGCTGCTTCCCCAGCAATAGCATCTCCAGTTACTAAACAAATGAGAATGGGTATATGTATGATGATACTATTTAATAAAATATAAGTAAGTAAATTTGCATTGATTATTTTACCTTCTAGCCTGAAGTCATTTTCCAAGTTTTGTATGGCTATAGAAATTAATTCTTCTCCTTCAAAATACATGGCTAACTGCAGTGCTCCCACAATAAGGAAGATGGCTAGAAAACCAATATACGTTCTTGGTTTTTTAACGATTTTAAAAAGCTCTATGTTTATGAGTCTGATCAATTGGTTAGGTTTAAAAAATATTCTTCAAGTGTTTTAAGTTGCCTAACTTCATAAAGAGAAATATTCTCACTATTGAGGGATTTTATCAATTCGTTAATTTTGGCTTCTTCCCATTGTAAATAGTATGATTCATTTTCATTTGTGAAAGGTATCTGATGCGTTTTACAATAATTTTCAATTGCAGTATGTGAGTCTGTTTTAATCTGAATTTTAATCGAATCACTAGACATCAACTGATTTACTTCACCTTCAGCTATTTTTCTTCCTTTATTAATCACAATCATTCGGTTTGAAATTTTTTCAATTTCGGCAAGTATGTGACTGGATATAACAACGGTAATTCTTCTTTCTTTATTAATTTTTAAAATAAGTTTTCTCATATCGGCTTGTCCTTGCGGATCAAGTCCATTGGATGGTTCATCTAGAATAATTAAACTAGGTTGATGCATTAAGGCTTGAGCAATACCTAACCGTTGTTTCATCCCTTGTGAGTAACCTCCAACCTTATCTTTTTTTCGGTCTAATAAATCAACTTCATTTAGTACATCATCTATGATTCGAATGTCCTTAAGTTTAGACATACTGTACAAAATTTTTAAATTTTCATATGCTGATAGGTTTTTGTAAAAGTCAGGCCGTTCAATTAACGCACCAATTTGATTTAAATACTTTTTGTTACTGTAATCAACTCGTTCACCGTCTAATTGAATTAATCCACTATCTGGCTTAATTAACCCTAGTATCATTCTTAGTGTAGTACTCTTTCCAGCGCCATTAGGCCCCAAAAATCCGTAAATATCTCCTTCGTTGACATGGAATGAAATGTCATCAACAGCTTTGAAATTTTGGTAAGATTTGTGAAGGTTTTTTACTTCTAGAATAGATGACATAATCAAATATAGAATTTAGATACTAGTGGTATTCTCTTTTAGCTTTTTTTGTGATTTACATTTAGAGCTACAATACTTTACATTCTCCCAATTTTTACTCCATTTTTTTCTCCAAGTGAACGGCTTTTCACATGTTATACAAATCTTCTGATCAAGATAGCTTTTATTTCCTTTCATGATTTAAAGTGTGGTAGTTCGTGGGGTCTTGCATAGGGGTAAGAAGCGATTTTTTTAAGATCGTAATAGGTGTTTAGTCCGCTAATTCCAACAGATTTTGCTTCTTCAAGATTGATGTAACCCTCCTCACTAAGTGAACTTTTAGCCACATAAACTTGTAGTATTTTTCCTACTATCATTACAGTACCATTATATTTAATGGGGATACTTTCTACGTGTTTTAACCCCATTTTAAGAAAACTTTCCTTCACATAGGGTACTGGGAATTCGTGTTGAAATTCTGGGGTAAAATGGCAAACATCATACTCCGAAGTTTTTTTGTCAAATTTAGCAGATGTATAATGTCCCTCTAACGTTTTATGCTTTGGCAAATGATTTATGGTGTAATATCCGTTTTCAAGAATATTTTCATAAGTATGTCTTCTTATTTTTTCCTGCGGCCTTAAAATAAAACCAATAAGTGCAGGATTACTGCCAAGATGAACCACGCTACTGAAAATAGCTAAGTTATGACGGTTTCTCTCGTCAATGGTACTGATTAAGTTTGCGGGTTTAATACCTGTAATACTATTTATGATATTAAGCCGCTTTACCTTCGGCATTTGAAGTATATCTTCTTCGCTAAAAAAAGTCATCATGATTTAAATTGTTTTATTCCTTTATTCCAATAATTAAAGAATGATCCTGTTGCATCCACATTTGGGAAAATCCAATCTCTTTCTGTTATAATTCCTTTGTAATGATTTGTAAAAGGATGTTCTTTATAGTGTATTTCCATTTTGGCAGGTAATAGTTCAAAAAGCTGATCAAATTCCATTATTGCTATTTGAATATCATGTATTTCTGAAGCTATTTCCATAACAAATGACATAACATCTTCGGAAATAGGATAGGTAGAAAAGTGAGAGGGTTCTAAAAGCAATATTCGATTAACGTCTTTATTTTTGCTCCATAAAGGGTCTAAATTGTAAGTATTGAAGATGTAGGAGTCTTTTTCATTGTCAATATTAAGCCTTTGTTGTTCTGGAAATGTTGTTTTTAATGTTAATGAAGTAGTTGATCTCAAAGCTTCTGGAATTTCTTTAAAGGAGTATAGTTCTTCGTAGGATTTATTCAAAAATGAATTTGAGTCGCGAGTAGAAAAGTATTTATTGATGTTTTCTTGATTAGCTATGTATTTTTTTTGTCGTGTTGTACCAGCCACCCATTGCCAACTAAGCGAATTACTTCCCCAGTCACCATCTAACAAGTGATAATACATCCACTGAGCAGGTTTCAGCCAATGGTATTGCCCAACATTACAGCATACTGCTGCGATGTACATTCTCATGTGGTTGTGAATATACCCTGTTTCATAAAATTCATGTATACAGTCATCCATAGCGCTTATTCCTGTTTTTCCTTCAACAATAGCTTTTGGAATGGTCCTAAATTTAACATGTTGCTGGGGATGCTTTAGGTCAATTTGAAGGTTTTGATTCTTTTGCCATATTTTTTGCCAATAATCTCTCCAAACCAGTTCTTGAAAAAATTTTTCCATTTTCTTTTTGTCAAGACCTTTTTCCATGAGCAACTCTAGTACAAATTTGGTTGAAATAACACCTCTAGAAATGTAGGGTGATAACCGGCTCACTGTCCCATTTTTGAAGTTCCTTGTTCTCGCATAAGCAGCAACATCAAAATTGGTAATAACTTCAATTAATCTATCTAATATCATTCTTACAAAAATCTATCTTATAAATGAAATTTCATCTACATGTTTAAGTAGAGATTTTATTTTGGGTATAACAATTGCGCTTAATTTGTAAATTTAAGAGCCTTAATTTTTTACATTATTATTTTTATTAAAATGAGATTTTCTTTTTATGTATGCATTATTTTATTTGTATTCATTAACACAAGTTGTAAAAAGGGTTGTACAGACCCGTTAGCATATAATTATAATGCTCACCGCTCAATTGACAATGGTCGTTGTAAATACCATAATCATGTGAGAATAGACTCTATACGAATTTTGAATATTTCTGATACGGATCAAAATGGGGTAGAGTGGGATGATCCTTTTAATTGGTGGGATTTAACTTTTGATGTATATGTAGGTAACGATTTAATCTACATGTCTGATCTTTTTGTTGTTAACTTTTCCAATATGGGTAACGATGTTTTTTTAGATCTTTCTGATGAAAATGAACTTAAGAATGATGAATGGGAATATGATGGATACAAGATTGTGTTTTATGATTATGATGACCCCTATGTAGTGCCAGTTGATTCGGCTGTAATTAATCCTTTTTATTATGTCGGTATGAAGAAAAATGATCGATTTCTAAAAAAGATAAAATATAAGTACCGAAATGTGGATTTAGAATTCGAAACGTATTTCAGCTGGGACTAGTCTGTTAATTGTAACATGCATTTATAGGTGTTACAATGTGCTTCTACTATATCATATATTTTTTCAGAATAACCACCACCCATAGAAGTGACAATAGGTATATTTTTTTTTTGAGCAAATTCATATATCATTTCGTCTCTTTTTTTACATCCTTCTCTAGATACTTTTAGTCTTCCTAATTTATCAGTGGAAAGTATGTCTACACCTGATATGTAAAATATGAGATTGGGCTTTAGTGTACTATCTAATTTTTTAATCGTGTGTTCTAGAGTTTTAAGGTATTCACCGTCCTTTACCCCATCATCTAATTCTACATCTAAATCCGATATTTCTTTTTTAAAAGGGTAATTTTTTTTGCCGTGCATGCTAAAGGTGTAGACTCGATTTTCTTCTCTAAAAATGGAAGCTGTTCCATTACCTTGATGTACATCTAAATCTATAACTAAAATTTGATTCATTTGAAATTTTTCAATTGCATAATAAGAGGCTACAGCTACATCATTGAAAAGACAGAATCCTTCACCCCTGTTTCTAAACGCATGGTGTGTTCCCCCAGCGATGTTTGCAGCAGCACCAAATTCCATTGCGTAATCAACACATTGTCTGCTTCCTTCTGTGATCATATATTCTCTCTCAACGAGCTCTTTAGTGAGCGGAAAACCAGTCTTTCTGATCTCACTTTTTGTTAATGTTAGTGAATTTAAATTTTGAATGTATTTCTTGTCATGTGCTTTTTCCACCCAATTCTCCTTTATTTTCTTCGGAGAAAAAAATTGTTCTTTGCTAACCAATCCTTCATATAAAAGCTGATCAGGAATAAGTTCATATTTTAACATGGGAAAGCGATGTCCTTCGGGTAATGGAAGGACATATTTTTTATCAAAGGCGATTTTCAGCACTTAAACAGATTAAACGATTAAACATGGAGGTTAATCCTTTTCAATTAATTCGCAATAGAATTTTACATCTACTTCATCTCCTATAGACTTAATAGTAGGCATACCAAGTTTTACACGATCTAACGTAAACTTACCTTCAAAAATAGCTACTTTTTGTTTACGATTATTTTCTCCTTTGCCCTTATAAATAAAGTTAAAAGTTAGTTCATTTTGAAGTCCCATCATGTCAATTACACCTATAGCCAAATAGGTTGAATCGGTTTTTATAATTTCATTTGATTGAAAACTGATTTCTGGAAAATTGTTAAGACTAAAATAATCTTCATCCATCAAATTTTCATCTCGCATTTCATTATCTGTATTAATACTGCTGACGTCAATAGTGACCCTAAGTTTGGATTTAGAAGGGTCATCTTCAGAAACTTTAAAAATAATATCAAAATTTTCAAAAATCCCTTTTGTATATTTTGGACTACTTTCAATAGTAAATGAAACTTCTGAGCTGGAAGAATCATTTTTTTGATTAACCCAAGTTGTCCCTAATATGCTATCAAAGGAGCTGTTCGTTTTTTTGGCGTTATCTAACAGTACAGTTTTATTTAATTTACTTTCTGGATTCCCTCCCCAAGTTTGATAAAGAATTCCGAAACCAACAATACAGCCCGCGAGTATTAAAATTAGAGCTAGCCTTATTTTGTTATTCATTTTATATTATTTCTATTGCTTAAAACTATGAAATGTTTATTAACAAACCATATCTGCAATATTTTTATTAATTTAACAATCAGGTATCATTTTGCTATTTTTCATATTTATTTAACATGTTAACACATAATTTCAATTTAAAATTATTCGTATTTCCCTTTTTATTTACATCACTCATTGGTTACACTCAAATCATTTATAATTGGCAAAATTCTAAAGAAGGATGGGTAAGTGGTGGTGGTTGTACTTTAACAGCGCAAGCAGATGCTATGGCCATGCGATCATTTAATACTACACCCGTTATGCGCAGTGGAAATCTACAAGCTGATTTGGGTATTGATGCTACAGATTACAATAAAGTTGAGATTACTTTAAAAAATCCTACATCAACTTCTGCCAACGCTAATGCAAGACTGTTTGTATACCCTCCTGGATCAAATACCGCATTTTGTTATTTTAACTTCCTAGTAGATACATCTATGACGGGTTATGCAACCTACACCATACATTTAGATTCTACTCCTACAAATGGAATTTACAGTGGTCCAGTTGCAAGATTTGGACTCAGAGGTCCATGGGGTGTAGCTAATGGAGATACAATTTATTGGAAGCAGATGGTAATTTCAAACACAAATATAGTTGTGGATACCGTTGATGTAACTTTTAAATTAAACATGGCTAATGTAACAGATCCGTTTACTACGCCTGAGCTAAATGGAACATTTAATTCTTGGTGTGGAAACTGTAATCCAATGTCTCTTTCGCCTCAAAATGATATTTGGGAAGTTACCCTGCCATTTGTAAGCGGTGATACTATTGAATATAAATTTTCAGCAGATGATTGGTCAATACAAGAGACTAATGACCCAACAGGAGATTGTACCAACGGTAATGCAAACTTTACTAATAGATTATTAGTTATCCCTGATGTCGATACCACACTTATACCAGTTTGTTGGGGAAGTTGTGATACTTGTACTTCTGTAAGCTCTAACTTTCAACATAAAATTAAGGATGTATTAATCTATCCTAACCCTACTGACGGTTTAATAACTATTCAGAGTGATGATATGATTGATAAAATAATCATAAGAGATATATTTGGTAAGACTGTATTTATGGGTGAAAAAGCTCAAAAAAACATACTTATCAATTTAAGTAATTTTAAAAGCAATGTGTATTGTTTAAGTTATTTAATAAATGAGGAGTGGGAGAGTGAATATATTGTAATTCAACATTGAGACTTTTAGATGAAAAATCTTTGTATTTATACAGCAATAATAATTACAACTTTTTTTAATTCTTGCAGCTCAGCAGATACTAACATAGATAGATTTGATAATTATAATGTTTTATTCATCATTGCAGATGATTTAAATTGTGATTTAGGCATTTATGGTCATCCACAAGTGAAAACACCAAATATAGACAAACTAGGAAGTAGGGGTTTTACTTTTCTAAATGCTCATAACCAATATCCATTATGTGGACCATCAAGAGCTTCATTCATGACAGGTCTATACACAAATCAAACTAATATTACTCAGAATAACGTATTAATAAGAAATGCTGTGCCAGATGTAATAACATTAGGTCAACGATTTAGACAACAGGGATATCAATCGGTTAGAATTGGTAAAATATTTCACTATGATAATCCAAGCGCCATTGGTACATCGGGAGCCGATGATATTTACTCTTGGGATCAAACTATAAATCCTTACGGAAGAGATAAATTGGAAGAGTATAAAATCAACACTTTGTCTGAAAGGAGATATGGTGGAACGTTAAGTTGGTTAGCAGCTGATGGAAAGGATAATGAACAAACTGATGGTATAGGCGCTTCTGAGGCCATTAAAATGATTGAAAATTTCGCTAATAATGGTCATCAGTTTTTTTTGGCTGTTGGTTTTTTTAGACCACATACCCCTTTTGTCGCACCAAAAAAATATTTTGATTTATACGATAGGGAAGAAATGGTAATACAAAAAAGTTCTAATGACTATCTAAAAACAATTCCTGTTCCAGCAGCAAAAACCATAAGAGCTAAATACAACCAATTAGACTTAGATGTGGATTTAGCTAAAGAAATTAAGGAAGCCTATTATTCCACGGTATCATTTGTAGATGCCCAAGTTGGAAGAGTACTACAAAAATTAAAAGAAACAGGATTGGATAAAAACACTATTGTTGTTTTCACTTCCGACCATGGCTATCATCTAGGAGAACATGGACACTGGCAGAAATTAACACTTTTTGAAAATGCTACTAGAATTCCTCTTATAATTTATGCTCCAAATATGAGTGGAGGACAATTTGTCAAGTCTCCAGTTGAGCTTTTAGATCTTTATCCAACATTGATGGATTTAACAGAAATTAAAACACCAAAACATGTTGTTGGCAGAAGTTTAAAGCCAATTTTGGTAGGTGAAAAATCGGAAGTCAGAAAAAATGCATTAACAAGACTTAATAATGGATATTCCATGAAAAATAATCAACATAGAATAACAATGTGGGGAAATAATGGAGAATTTGGTTTTGAGTTATATGATCATTTATCAGATTCCAATGAACTTATAAATTTGGCTAATAATATTGAATTTAAGCCCTTGTTAGATTCTTTAACAATTGTATTAAATGAAAGAATTAAATATGCCAATAAAATTCCCGATGAGCTGGGCAGAAGATTTGACAATCCAAAAGCCATTAATAAAGCACCTAATATGACTTTCGGAGATATTTATGATGAAAATGGAAAAAGAATAAGAATGAAAAATGAATAATGTGGTGATGATTCTAAATAAAAATGTCGTCAAATCATTAATTTTTATTACTGTTTACATAATGTCGTTTTCATGTGTTAATGCACACAACAAGTCCAAGACCGAATCTCCTAATATTATTGTTTTCCTGGTTGATGATCAGGGATGGAATGGGACTTCTGTTCAAATGATGAATAAAGAGCCTTTATCTAAAAGTGATTACCATGAAACACCAAATTTGGAAATTTTAGCTCAAAATGGAATTAAGTTTTCAAATGCGTACTCATCAGCCCCAGTTTGCGCCCCATCAAGATATAGTATTCAGTTTGGTAAATCTCCAGCAAGAATGTCGTTAATAAGAGTCGGTATGAATACGGATCATATTGACCACGAAAATTGGATGAGTATTCCAAAAATGCTTAAAAGTGTAGATGACCAATATCGTACAGCACATTTTGGAAAGTGGGGAATGGGAAGTAACCCGGATAAGTTAGGCTATGATATAAGTGATGGGCCTACTAAAAATAAAGATGGTGGTTTTATAAATAGCCGTGAACAATGGAAAACTAGTACAAATGATAACCCAAAAAAAATATTTTCTATAACTCAGCATGCAATAGAGTTTATGGAAAAAAGCGTATTGGATAATTCTCCTTTTTACCTTCAAATTTCTCACTATGCTGTGCACGCCTCATTAGAAACAACCGAACATAGTTTTTCTCATTTTGATAAAAAGCCAAAAGGGGTAAGACATGACAATATTGGCTTTGCTGCCATGACCCATAATTTGGACAGTAGCTTAGGTTTAGTTTTGGACAAATTAAGTCAATTGAATATTGATGATAATACTTACATAATTTATTTATCTGATAATGGTTCTGTCCCAAATATACCCGCAGCAAGACCCTATGTAAAAAGTTACAATTATCCTTTGAGTAGAGGTAAGTGGGACGCTTTAGAAGGCGGTGTTAGAGTTCCATTTATTATGAAAGGTCCAGGAATTGATCCAAATACTCAGTCTGATGTTCCAATTAGTGGTTCAGATATTTTACCAACCATTGCTGAAATTTCTGGTTGTTCTAAGCAATTGAATAAAATAGACGGAGGTAGCTTTCATAAAATATTATTTAGACAAGATAGTGCAATCAAAAGAAGCATCCCTGGAATTTTCTTTCATGTACCCTATAAAAATAAAATTGCCTTAAATAGACCTCACTCAGCATTAAGATATGATAATTTTAAATTGATTAGATACAATGATAATAATGAAGTCGAACTATATAATCTTCACAATGATCTGTCGGAGATGAAAGATCTTTCAAAAGAAAAACCTGATAAAACAGCAGAATTAAATAATATTTTGGAAAAGTATTTAATTTCTGTGAAAGCACCCAAATGGGAAGAAGGCATAACATGGAAAAATCAGAAGATAACGGAGTTTAATTCAACATATTAATATGAAAAATCTAAATTTCATCAATGTAATATTTCTTTTATTATGTCTAATTTTTATTTCATGTGACAATAAAAAGGTGGAAACTAAAGCATTTTCGGAAATTGATGATAGTTTGAAGGTTGAATCAACCTGTTGTAAGAACAACAGAAATTCATTTTTACTACTTGAAAATGATTCTATCGAGATTTCATCTCCATCAGTAGATATATCGGATGACAATTTAAAAATGGTCGAAGAAATGATTCTAATTGACGGAGGAGAATTTATGATGGGATCCAGTAGTAAAGAATTTGCTCTTAGGAGAGAATTTCCAAGACATAAAGTCAAAGTAAAATCATTTTTAATGGATGTTCATGAAGTTACTAATAAGCAATTTTCAAAATTTGTTGAAGAAACAGGTTATATTACTGTTGCAGAAAAATATATAGATTGGAATGAATTAAAAAATCAACTTCCTCCTGAAACACCTAAGCCAGATGAAGAGTTTTTAATGCCAGGCTCATTAGTTTTTTTAGCTCCAAAATCAGTTAAAAATCTGATTGATTATTCCCAATGGTGGTCGTGGATTAAAGGAGCTAATTGGATGCATCCCACGGGTCCAAATAGCAACCTTGACGGAAAAGATGATTTTCCTGTAGTTCATATTGCGTATGATGATGCTGTGGCTTTCGCTAAATGGTGTGGGAAACGACTACCAACTGAGGCAGAATGGGAGTGGGCAGCACGAGGAGGTTTAGAAGACAAGCTTTATCCATGGGGAGATGAATCCGTAGACGTAGGGAAGCCAAAATGTAATTATTGGTCTGGCACATTTCCAACCTATAATGATACACGAGATGGGTTTGCCTCAATTGCTCCCGTAATGCAATATCCAGCAAATGGCTACGGATTATTTGATATGGCAGGTAATGTATGGGAAATATGCGCTGATTGGTTTGACGATCGATATTATGAGAGCTTTGATAGTTTAAGTACTGCAGATAATCCTACTGGACCTGAAACATGGTATTTCCCACCCGAACCTTACGATCCAAAAAGAGTGGTGAGAGGAGGTTCTTTTTTATGCAATGATAGTTATTGTTCTAGCTATAGAGTTTCTGCTAGAATGCCCCATTCAAAAGATACAGGAATGAATCATACAGGATTTAGATGTGTTATGGATATATAAAATCAAATATTTTATATATTGTAGTTTTTACACTAATGATTGAATCAAAGTTGAAATATTTTTCGCTAATTGTATCAGTATTTCTTCTTACGAGCTTACATTCACAAAATTTTGCTGACTTCATTCAGACTCCTTTTTCAAGTAATATTAAATATAGTAAGACTCAATCAAGTCAACTTAGTTTTACTGGCTTCTACAGATTTCTAGGTTTTGTAAGGAATCAAAAAGAAGTATTTCCAAATAACTCGGGTAAAACCCTTGCTATTCTTTCTGGAGATCAGTTTCGGGAGCCTATGTTACTACTAAAATTAAGAGGTATTACCAAAGAGAAGGTTACTGTTGGTGCAGACTTTATGCTGAACAGTCTATATAAAGGACCTGAGAGTATTAATAACAGTTTAACGCTTGAGCTGGGTATTAATCTAAGAACTTCTTTTAAAACAAAATTTGGAAATTTTAATTTGAGTTCGGGTGGAGTAAATTGGTATAGACAAAGCAGATTGACAGTTTGGGGTAACAGGTCGTTTAACAGGCAAAGTTTATATCACAGAAGACCTCAGACGAGGCTAACCAAAACAACTGAACTTAGATATAAAAGTTATTATGATAATGGATTAATCGATGATGGTTTACGTTATGGCAATAGGGCTTTTCAAGGGATTTTTCTTCAAGGTCAAAATCTTCCATTTGATTTTTCTTTTAAAGGCGTTATTGGTAAAACCCCTTTTAACCGATCAAATTTCAATGAGTTGTCAACCAATTACACAAGTTGTTTTAAAATCAATAAAAAAATCAATGATCTGAATATTGCCTATCATTTTTTAAACTCTACTAATCTTGTCGATACTATTTCATTTGATTTAAGAACTTATTCTATTAATTCGGTTGAGTTTTCACAACAATGGAAATCATTATATTTTTCCATAGAAGGTGGTTTCGGCACATATGATTCTCCAGAAAATAATTTTGAATTTGGAGAAGCTATTATTGCTAATCTAAAAACTTCAAAGAATAAAAAAATTCCAATTGATTTTCAGGCTTACAGAATTGCTTCAGAATTTGTCAATCTCACAGGTAATTTTTTAAACACAACTGTTCTAGAGGTTTTTCCAAATGTTGGAGCTAACAACAGAGCTACTACAATCAGACCTCAATTTAACAGTCCAATGATAGGCTTGGGTAATCATACTAATAATCGACAAGGAATTAGTATCAATGCGGAACATTCATTTAAAAAACTAAAAATTAATGCTGGTATAGGAGTTTCCACAGAAATTGACACATCAGGCCCAAGTTTATCTTACCGGTATAATGTCAATTCAGAGACGCTATCAAGATTGTATTTGTTTGCACGTGATTGGGGCCCATACAATAATTTAAATTCAACTTACAGAAATGTATTTGAAAATGTGGATTTAGTTGATACCAATAATAACGGTTTATCAAATTTTAAAAAGTATTTTAACAACATTGAATTTCAAGCTAAATACAACGGATCACTTTTTAATCATCAATTTTATATTTTTCTGTTAACAAGATTTAATTCGTGCAGTAAATCGTTTACTTATGTTCCCAAGTATAATTTAGAAATGTTAATTAGTCAATTATCAAACGAAATAGATTTAAGTTTAGAATTAAATGAAAATACTTATATGGTATTAAATGTTGGAATTGAACGTATTATAGGCAATAATTTAACTGAAAGAGGTGATAATAATAGTTCTTTGGGAAGTCCAATTAACCTAATTCACCATTTTCTTAATGAAAATTCAGTTAGAAACTTTGAGAGAAATCAAAGAAATACTCTGATTGGTTGTGGTATTGATTATAAGATAGGGGATAATGCTATGCTTTTTCTTAGACAAAATTTCTACAAGTATTATGATCCAAACTTTGAATTCAACAACCTTAAAGGAACTGAGACTATGTTAGAGCTTAAATTTTTGTTTTAATGAATAATTACTTCTTAAAAATATTTTTATTAAGTTTTTCCATTTTTCAACTGGCTTTATCATCAATTAGTCAACAAAATGAAAAAATTTGGTTTGACGGTTTAGGAAGATCTTATTTTTCTAGAGATAATATACTTTCAAATGAGGATACTATTTCTCCAAACAGTATGTCCAGTGGTTACAATTTATTGGATTTAAATGTACATGTAAATCCTATTCCAAATATTGAAGTTTTTGGTCAAGTTAGGGTTCAAAATCAATTTGGTGGTTTTTTTGGTTCTGGTACAGAGATAGATGTAAGACAATTAACAGCTAGAGGCACACTTAAAAACAAGGTAAGATTTTCAGTTGGGGATATTTATCTGAAGCAAAATAAGTATACCCTACACAACTATGATGAGGATTTAAATCTTTATGGTTCTGATCTTTATAACTCCTATAAATCAATTATTGACTATGAAAACTTTTATCAAGATAATAGATGGAGATTGCAAGGATTACAAGTTGATTTTTCCTATAAATTTGATCGATTTATAAGAACCCTTGAGGTTGACTTATTCACTACTAGACCAAGAGGATCAAGTCAACTTAATAGTGCATTAAACACATTTCAAAGTGATATGCTCTTATCTGGAGGTACTATTTATTCTCAGATTAGTAAATCTATTTCTGCTGAACTTAATTATACAATACTTAATGAGTTGCCTAATAGTGGAACACAGCTGAGTTCCGTTAAAAATCCGGTATATCAATTCGGACTAATACACCAATACAGTGCTAAAAAATTTAGTATAAATAGTAAGATTCAGACTGGTTTATCCGAAAAAAGTTGGTCTCACAAAGTGGGGTATGATTCTATTTCACACAATAGATTAGGGATGTTTTTTGAATACAAAAGCGAAATTTCAAAATTAGATTCCTCATTTAACCTTTCAATGGGTTACAGATACGTTGATCCCAATTTTAGAAGTTCTGCTGCACAATCTAGAAGAATAGACATGGCAGAGTCAAATTTAAATTCTATTTACACAATTTACTCTAATGATGCAGTTGTAAGACCAATTTCAATTTTTGATATTATTTCTGATCAAAACTTATTTAATCAGAATATTTCTCCTATACTGATGAATTTTAATCCTATTTTTTCTAATGCATTACCTTATGGAGATGCAACACCAAACAGAGTAGGCTTATTTCTTAATGGATTCTACAAGCATAAAAAGAAGTATTTTAATATAAATTTTAACACTTCATTTTTTAGTGAAGTTATTGGTCAAGGCACGTCAAGAAAAAGAACTTTTTTAACTTTTTCTCAGTTAACAAAAGTTAATCTAAATGAACTTTTTAATCAAAGGAAAGAATTTAATTTTTCACTAGGTTATAGAAATCAAATTACCAATAGAGAAGGGGATTCAATAGAACGTATTAATTTAAATAGTACTCATATTGACTTTAAAATCGAGAAAGAGTTATTGGAAAAAGTATATTTTAATTTTTCAACTAAAAGAATTAAAGCTATTGGAAACGAATATTTGGTTAGCAGAGATGATTTTGATGAAATTTTAACATTTCAACAGGTTAATTACAATAGAATAGACTACTTACACGCTTTAGGTATCAAATATCAATTTAAAAGAGATGTTTACATAGATGTGCAATATAATTTGTGGGGTTCTGAATTCAATATTGCCAATTTTAATGATTTTGATTTCCAAAGGTTACTATTCATTTTTTCAATTAAACTATGATGACAACAAATTACATAAGATATTTTATATTTATGATGCTCATATTTGTGGCATGTACAAAAGATGAATATGAGGGACCTTCTTTACAGAATCTTTATGGAGAGTTTTCATTGTTAAGCCCATTTTCAATTTCAAATTTAAATCCTGACTTTTCAAATAATGAAGTGGTTAAATTCCACTGTGAATTTAATAAAAGTGTAGACTGGAAGATCACAATTAGAGGCCTCCAAACAGGGAGTGTTAAAGAAATTACGGGGTTTTCAAACAGGATTGATTCAGGTTTAGTTAGTTGGAATGGAAATACATCTGAGGTTCCATTTTTTAGTGAAGAAACTTGCGCTTTAGAACTGAGTTTTTTAACAGAAATAGATACGTTGAGAGACACACTAACCATTTTGGGTAAAAAGGTTTATGAAGGGATAATGGTTGCTGATTTTGAAAACGGGATTCCTCAAGATGCTCTTGTTTTTCATCAATTTTCGATGAATATGACTTTTGAAACGGCTAGTGATGATCCGTTAAACGGAAACAGCTATTTCAAGATGGGTGGAAGAATGGGATGGAATGAATGGTTTTTAGGCAGTATAGATTTTCCATTGGACATGTCTGCGGTAAATTCATCTGCAGATGAGTTTTATATCAATCTTGGAGTATTATCTGGAATCAATGGAGAAGTGGCATCAGATCAGTTTATCAATATTTTGATTTCAGAATCTAATCATCCATTCAATGATGATTTAACTAATAATGCATCCGATGTTTTTCAGGATACAATGGAAGTGTATAAGTATCAAATTAGACCTGTTGATTGGATAGGTTGGAATATGATTTCCATAAGTTATGATCAATTTGAGGTCAAGTCAAGCGGTGGAAATAACATAAGGCAGCCTAATAATATAACAGCTATAAAGCTACAGTGTCAGAGCTGTCCTGGAGTTAGTGCCAATTGCCCTGAAAATATGAGTGTAGATGTCAGAACAGATGTTGATTTTTTAATCTTAACAGAAGGGACAGATGTTTTAAATCAATAATGTTTAAGTATCACAAAATATTTCCAATTCTTTTTCTATTATTTGCATGTAAGTCAATGAGTAATGTTCAACTTTATGATGAAGTAGGATTACCTGTAGATTCATATGAATCCTTCCAGTACAAAAATATATTTTCTGATAGTCAATCAACCGGAGTTTGGGGTAAAAGTAATTCTTGTAAAGAGATAAGTTTTGACACCCTTAATAATTACATTGGCTCAGATCATTTACATGTGGCATGGAACAAGAAGGAAGATTGTAAATGGTTGGGTTTTGGATTTAAATGGGGTAATTTTCAATCAAAGAACCTAAAACCATTAATAAATTCTTCAGCTATCCAATTTAGGATCAGATGTGATTCTGGTGAATTTTATAAAGTTCCTATGTTTTTTGCTTTAGTAGATTATGCTGAAAAACAATGTTTTTCAAAAATAAATTTACTTAATATAAGTGGTGGTATAATTGATCAAGAGTGGAGAAAAGTACTCATTCCATTATCCACTTTCAAATTTCAAAAGAAGGGAGTAAATATTTCTAATATTAAAGAACTTAGAATTCAACTTCAAAATAAGGGGGATTTTCATCTTGATGATATTAAAATTGTACGCCATCAGCACAATTACAACTATGCTGAGAAAATATTTTCACATAAATTTAGCAATCGACCTATATCTCTGGGTACTGAGAAAAAATATTGGTGGGGAGTAGATGAAAATTATTCTTCCAATTTCAGATTCAATTTAAGTACAAGCAATGATGAAATAAACAAGTTAATTAATGATAACAACACTCTGCCAGAGCTTGATGTTTCTCTATCTCTTTTTGTGAATTATAATTTAACATCTAGTGATTATAAATGGAATTCATTTGGGTTTCCTTTTAATAAATGGGAAATGGCCAATTTATCTGATATTTACTCTACTTCTGCATTAAACTTTTATGTAAGGGGAAACGTTCCAAAAATTCAAATTACACTAATCTCTTACTCTGGAAAAAAACGTAGAATTAGTAAAATGATAAATGAGAATAATATTAGAAATATCGATGAAGATTTTCAAATGATAATCATACCATTTAAATCATTCAAAGATTTTGAATATGTTGATTGGTCTAATATGAAAGAATTGAGATTTAAAATCCTTGAAACCTCTAAGTTTGAAATGGGCGATTTTAAAATTGTTGAATTCAGAGGTAATCCTAATAAACCTTCAAAATGGTTAAAATTATGATGTTTTCAAGATTTTTTGTTGCCTTTATAATTTCACTAAGTTTTTTAAATGCTTGGTCACAATCTTCTGTAATTGAAATTAAAAATTCAAATAATAAATTTCAGTTCTATAAAAATGGAAAACCTTACTACATCAAAGGTGCTGGAGCGAAAAGTAATTTTAAAACAATTGTGGAGTCTGGCGGAAACTCCATCAGATTGTGGAGTACCAATAAGAGCAGTTTATTAGACTCAGCTCAAAAATACGGTCTAAGTGTTTGTCAGGGAATTTGGATAGCTCAAGAAAGAAATGGATTTGATTATAATGATGATTATAATGTCAAAGGACAAGTTGAGTTAATCAAAAAGGAAATCCTACGGGTAAAAGATCATCCCTCAATCATACTCTGGGGGATTGGTAACGAAGTGGATTTAAAATATTCAAATTTTAGGGTTTGGGAAACTATTGAAGAAATTGCAAAATTCATTAAAAAAGTTGATCCTAATCATCCTACTATGACCGTAATTGCTGGACTAGATCCTGCAAAAGTTTTTATGATTAAAAAATATTGTCCAAGCATAGATATTTTAGGAATAAATGTATATGGAGCAATTGAAAATGCTCCAATAAACATTAGACGATTTGGTTGGGAAAAACCATATATCGTAACAGAGTGGGGGGTAAATGGACCTTTTGAGGCAAAAGTAAATAATTGGGGAGCTAAAATTGAGCCTACCAATGGATTTAAAGCAAAACAACGTCTAAGAAGATATCAGGAAATTATAGAAAAAGATACCGATATGTGTTTGGGTTCGTATTGCTTTTTGTGGGGGCAAAAACAGGAGTCCACATCCACATGGCATGGCATGTATTTAAGTAATGGTAATCCAACAGAGGCTGTAGATGTAATGCATTATTGCTGGAAAGGGTATTGGCCAGAAAAAAGAGCTCCAAGTATTCAGGAAATATTTTTAAACGGAGAGAGCTGGAAAGCAAATCATGAATTTAATGATAGGGATGTAATTGAACTTTCCTATGTTATAGATAAATATAATAACGAAAAGGTTTATTTAAATTTCGAAATTTACCCAGAAACTTTTTCCACTCAGCAGGGAGGTGACTTTCAAAAATCACCGAAAAAAATTGATTTTAAAATTATCAATGAATCAAACAACAAGTTAGTCTTAGAAGCACCAAGAAAAAATGGTGCATACAGAATATTTGTTTTTGCTAAAAACGATTATAATCAATATTCTGTAGCGAATATCCCCTTTAAGGTGAGATGAATCATCTAAGACTGTAAATTTTAAATAATGTTTAGGTTTCTTAGCTGAAAAAATTTAATCTAAAGCAGTAGTTATTGGGTTTTATTTAGTTATATTTTTTAATTACATTTTTTTGTTTAATTTAGAAAGCGTATTCTATACACTAACTAAAGATATTAAAGACACCTTAATTAACTAACCCACATTATTATGAAAAAGAAGACTACCTATCTATTATATATCTTAATTATAAACCTCATAATTCCGCTGCAGTTTACAGCTCAAATAACTGAATTGTTTTTTTCTGAATATGCTGAAGGTAGCTCTAACAATAAATATTTGGAGATATATAACGGAACAAATTCATCCATAAGCCTAGACAACTACGCTTTTCCAAATGTGTCTAATGCTCCTACGACACCTGGACAATACGAATATTGGAATACTTTTCCAGCTGGAGCAACAATAGCTTCTGGCGATGTATATGTAATAGCCCATCCTAGTGCTGATCCAGCTATCTTAGCTCATGCAGATCACACTTTCTCTTACCTAAGTAATGGTGATGATGGGTTTGCATTGGTTTCAGGTGGAACTCATAATGATACAGATGGAGATGGTAACATAGATGCTGGAGAAATGGTAGGGTTTGCTTTGCTAGATCATATCGGCAACTGGGCAGGTGACCCAGGTACTGGGTGGGATGTGGCAGGAGTTGCTAACGCTACACAAAATCATACTTTGGTTAGAAAATCTTCTGTAACAGGTCCTAATCCGTGTTGGGATCAAACATGCGGTAATAGTTCTGCTGGAACAAATGCAAGTGATTCAGAATGGATTGTTTATCCAATAAACACATGGACCTATCTTGGATCGCATTCAATTTCTTCACCGTTAGTGGGTACTTGGAAACTATCACCTAATCCTGGTGCTTTGGGAGTTGGTCCAAATCAGGGAGACATCGGTTGGTGGTCAAATTCAGCTGGTGATGTTACAGGTAGAGCATGTTTATTTGATGATTCAATTTCATTTGATGCAAATGGAAATTTCATACATTATATGGATGGATCAACCTGGGTTGAAAACTGGCAAGACGGAGGTGGCGATAGATGCGCAACTCCAGTTTCTCCTCATGCAGGCGGTTCATTTACATATACTTATACAGGTACACAACTAACGGTAACAGGCTCAGGAGCACACATTGGGTTACCTAAAGCAACAAACCAAGGGGAATTAAGTGCTGGTAATCCACCTGCTTTGCCATCATCAAGAACATATGAGATTTCATTTGGTGCTAATGGCGAAATGATTGCCGACATCAACTTTGGTGGTGGATGGTGGAGAGCAGTGTACGTATTAGCTGGAAATCCTCCTCCTCCT
>CACAYQ010000028.1 GCA_902536695.1 uncultured Bacteroidota bacterium
AAATAAAAGCCATTGAAAAGAAGACGAAAAGTAAATTTAACTTAACGCCTGAAGGAATAGCACTTTCAGCTGATTTCAAGAAAAATAAAGGTAAATTAGCTTGGCCCGTTGCAAGGGGGGAAATTACAAGTAAGTATGGCAAACACCAGCATCATGTCGTTAGCACAGCCACAGTAGACAATAATGGCATTGATATATCTACTTCCAAACAAGCACTAGTGAGAGCTGTCTTTGGTGGTAAAGTAACTAGCGTAATGGTTATTCCAGGAGCTGGAAAAGTAGTAATGATAAGCCATGGGGAATATAGAAGTGTATATGCTAACCTACAAGAGGTGTTTGTTCAAAAAGGTGATCAAATTAGCACCAAAGAAAATATTGGAAAGTTATTACCAAAAAGCAATGGAATCTCAGAAGCCCACTTTGAAATTTGGAAAATATCAAGTGAAGGGATGAATACAGAAAATCCAGCATATTGGCTTAGTCGATAACTACACGATTTTCAATATAATGTCTACGTACTCGAATGGTAAACTATTAGAAGATTTGTGTTTCAATTCGGCAGTTATACCACCATATTTCACCATTATTCTTTTCACCATCTTTGCTATTGAGGGATTTAAATACCCTATTTTAAAGTGCTTATAAAAAACAGCTAAGGCATTTGCATCCCAATACCTGCTTTTATCTTCAGAAATCAGTAAAGAGGTGTTTTCACTTAGCAAGTGCTTTACATAAATATAATCGTGCCTAGATAATTCTGTTATCTGAGTCATTATACCCATTTTAGGTAATACTAAGTTTTCCGTGGTAGATAGAGCTAAAGTTTTCATATTATGCAATTTTTAGTTGATGATTAGTTAATCCCAAATCACTAGTATTGAGATTTATGGTTCTTTTTAAGTGTTTATTTGGAGAGATTTCAACTACAGGATCATTAGAGCTGTAGAACCTCTTCCATATAAACTGCATGATTTCAGTGCCTTCACTTTTTTCAATTAAGCGGCTCAAGCGAAGTATTTCAATTGGAATTGTGGTGTAATATTTTTTTTTCTTTAGCTTGATATACCCTTCTAAAAGAAAGGCTGTATCCCCTTTTTCATATACGATGTAGTTAACATTGAAAGGTAGAGAGGTCTGTATCATTTTCATTTTTTTTAATTAAGAAACTAAATTATGACCTTACTACGTAATTGAATTACGTTCTAAAATTGCAAATCCTCTAAATCTGTTTTGTATTCTTGAATAAGTACATTGTTGGTGTTTAATAAGGTGTTTATTTGCCTGTTAATATCATTAATATTTTGATCTATTTTTCTTATCTGGGCGTTGTAATTACGTATCAGCCTGTCTCTATAGGAAATCTGATTTCTTATGATATTTAATTGACCAATGGTTAACGCTTCATTTTTTTTTGTTTCGTTTAATAATGATTTAGTGTTCTCAATTTTTTTAATTAGAGCTCGTTCCTGTCTTTTTAATTGTTCACTTTTTTTTTGGCTCATGAAATCAAAAGGAAGAAATATAATAATCAGTATAATTAATATTTTAATTCTCATTGAGCTTTATTCTTTCGTGTTCGTTTGTGATTTTCAATTTGGGAAATTTTAGAGGGCTATTGAATTTAATGGTCTTGTGATTTAATTCTAATATATACTGATTTGGTAAGAATGCTATTTTCAATTTTGATGGAAAATATTCTGCTTCTTCGTAATTTCTATTACTATAGTAGATCTTTATCTCATTATTTATATCTGGGAAAAAAATAGATAATGAATCACATTTGAAATTTTCAGGATCAATCCAAGATTGATATATATACTCTGGATATTTCTTAGTTATTTGCGATATAACACGACTTGTTTTGCGTTTTCTATGTGAAAAAAGATGGTATTTCCCTTTTCTATAGTTAGAACTATTTTTTTCACTCAACTCGTTTATGTATGTATTCCCTAATAAGAAATTTTCAATTAATGGGTACGAAATGGATAGGTTATATTGTTTTTCAAAATCATTAAATGTGCCTACAAAGTAAGTCTTGGATGGGTATTCAGATTGAACTTTGATACTGTCTCTTGCTATAAAAGCTCTGGCTATTTTTACTCCATAATTGGACGCGTTAATCCAAATTAAGCTATCCCTTTTGATCCTAAAGTTCAATGTAACCTCTAACTTTTCGTCTTCAAATTTGATACTAGTTTCACTTTTGAGTTTTATCCATTCTACTTCACATTCGTATTCCTTAATAGAGTCTACCAATTTTTTAGTATTAAGTATCTTTTTATCCTTTTCATTTTCTACTGGTTTTATTGATTTACAAGAAAGAATAAATCCGCCCACAAAAAAAAGCAATACAGTATAATATTTACTCCATATATTTTTTCTCATCTATTTTTTCTTTAATCAATGCAGATGTACTACCAGCTTTGATGGCTTTTTTCCAAAATAATAATGCCTCTTCTTTTTTCCCAATCTGAAACAAAACATCTCCATAATGCTCCAGAATATCTGCATCTTTCTCTTCACTTTTAACTAGTGCTTTAAATAGTAGTTGTTCTGCTTCATCATATTTTTTCATTTTGAAAAGTACCCAGCCATATGTGTCAATAAATGTATATGAGTCAGGTAAAAATTGAAGTGCTTTTAAAATTAAGGTTTCCGCTTTTTCAAGAGTCATATTTTGCACGGCAAGGTAATAGCTGAAATTATTAAGGAGAATTGGATTTTTTTCGTTGATTTCAAGTGATTTATCAAAGTTGTAAAATGCTTCTTTGATTTTTTTTAGTCCGTAGTGTGCATCTCCAATTTGTTGATAGAACTCACTTTCCATTATCTCATTATCAAATACCAGTAGCTTACCTTTATTTAACACACCTAAGGCATCTTCCCACTCTTTTTTGCTATTAAGTACTATTCCTTTTGCTAAATATGAAAACGGTTGATTGGGATGTATGAGAAGTGCTTTATCAGCATCTTTTAAGGCATCTTCAAAATTACCTCTGGATAGTTGATTAGTAATCAATTGAGTCCAAAGTTCATAAGGAAGAGGATTTATTTCAAGAGCTTTACCAAGTAGTATGCAAGCTTCTTCATCTTTGGTTTGAATAAATTTAATTTCACTTAATAAAACCAATATTTCGTGATCTGTTGGAAAGGCTTTTAAATACTTATCTAATAAGCCTTCTACTTGATCAACCGAAAAGGGAATAGACTTGTCATATGTTATTTGAAATAATATTTCTCTTTTTAAACTTTGATCAACTTCTACTGAAGTTAATACCTTTTCAAGGGAATAGAGACTATTCGTGTATGCTCTTTTTTTCATGTAGTATTGAAACATGGACAGTTGAACCAGTCCGTTAGTAGAATCAATTAACATCATTTGATGAAGTAAACTTTCACTTTTTTTGACCATTTTACATTCATTATAATATTCTGCCAAAATTCCAATAGTTCTCAAATTACCAGGTTCGTAATAAATGAACCTTTCCAGCTCCTTAATTGCTTTCCTTTTTTTGTTTAAAAAGTCATAAATTTGATGTTTTTGTAAAGAAAGATCTTCGCTGAGCCCTATTTCCTGTTCGATTTCATCCAATATTTTTAAAGATCTTTTGTATTTGTTGTCTTGCAAATATGCTTCTGTAAGAGCAAATAAATAATCTATTTTTTTTGGCTCTTTTTTAGAAAGCCTTTCAAAAACAAGGGCACTTTTTTTGTATTCTTCTTGCTCTTGATATAGTATGGCTAAATTCGCCAAATACCATTCATTATCAGGTGAAAGATCAACTGCTTTTTCCGCTTGCAAAACAGCTTGGTTTAAATTTCCATTTTTCTTACTTAAACCAGAAAGCTCAAAATAGGAGACAGCACTATTTGGATTTAATTTTATGCATTTTTTAAAAAGAGAATCAGCTTCGAACAGTTCATTTCCAATTTTAGCCCCAATGGCTTGAATCAATATGTTTGTATACTGCTTTTCGTTGAATGGAGGTATATTTTTTTGTGATAAATAATATGAATGGCTCAACAAGCTAAATATGAACAAAAAAATAACGATTGGATTATATTTTAAAATTCTTAATCTCATTTTTTACCTGTACTACCAAACCCCCCTTCACCTCTTTCACTACTTTCCAATGTATTTTGTTTTACAAAGTGTGGTAATTCGTGTTTAGCTAAAACCATTTGCGCAATGCGTTCACCAGAAATAATCTCAAAAGATTCACTTGATAAATTAATCAGTAAAATACCAATTTCACCTCTGTAGTCTGAGTCAATGGTTCCTGGGCTATTTAAAACGGTAATGCCATTTTTATAAGCTAATCCACTTCTAGGTCTAATCTGAATTTCATAACCTAAAGGGATTTCTACCTTTAATCCAGTGGGTATTAGTTTCCTTTCCAAAGGCTTCAGCATTATTGGACTAGGAATAAATGCTCTTACATCTACGCCAGCTGAACCCTTGGTAGCAAGGGCTGGAGTGTCGTTATTGGATTCATTTATTATTTTTACTTCGATCATATCACATAGATTTAAAATTAAATTTTGGTCTTTCCATAATTAAAACTATCACTAAATAGATAAGTAACAATAACCCATGGTATAGGTAGGTAAAAAGGTCATATCCAACAGATGGATTAAATTTTTCACTTACATAGTAGAGTCCAAATCCAACGCATATGTATATACATATTTTCTTTATACTGTAAGGTATAGGATAATAGATTTGCCCTAAAACATAGCCAATTATCATCATGCTTCCATAACAGATTAGGGTTGCATATGCAGATGCCACATATCCATATTTAGGGATAAATAGCAGGTTTATTGATAATGTTATTATAACCCCAATAAAAGAAATTAAAGCCCCATATATGGTTTTATCTGCTAGTTTATACCACATAGATACATTGGTGTATAGCCCTAAGCAAATGTTTGCAGCTAGTAATATAGGTACCACTTTTAGACCTATCCAATAAGACTCGTTAGGTATGAAATACTTAAATAAATGTAAATAGAGCGTGATAACTAAAAAGATGAAAACTAGTGTAATCACAAAGTAGTTCATAACCTTGGATAAAGTTTCTTTTGATTTTTCATTGGATTGATCTCTGAAAAAAAAGGGTTCGGAAGCATAGCGAAATGCCTGAATGAACATACTTATTATCATGGTGATTTTATAGTTTGCTCCGTAAATTCCATTGGCTGATTGGGCCTTTATTAGGGCTTGACTTGAAGTTATTTCGGGTATTTCATTTAAATATTGACGGTATAAAAGCTCCTTTAACATAGCCCTGTCAAGCGTTTCGTTTACTACGTATGCTAACCCCACTAATAGCATAGGATAGGCATATTTGAGCATTTCTCTTATGATACTAAAATCAAATCCACCTTGAAAGTTCATTTCAGGAATAAGAACAATAAATTTCACTAAGCTTGCAATTAGATTAGATATAAAAACATAGCCCACTCCAACTTGAGGCTCATAAAATTGATTCACTATCCAATTTGGGTTTCCACCTTCATACATTTGTTTGCAATAAACTAGGAAAAATAGATTTAGTCCAATGTTTATTCCTACGTTTAAAAAGTTGATAAGGGCAAATTTTTTGGCTTTTTCTTTCAGTCTTAAATTAGCAAGTGGTATGGCCGAAATGGCATCAATTCCTACAATTAAACTAAACCAAATAATGTATTCAGCGTGGTCTGGATACTTGAGCAGAATAGCAATATCATTAGAAAATAGACTTGCTATTAAAATGAAAACAGAAGATGTCGCAGTAATAGAAAAAAGGGTATTACTGTAAATAGATTTCCTTTCATTTGGTTTATTTGTTGAAAATCTAAATAAAGCGGTTTCCATTCCATAGGTGAGAAAGACTACTAAAAAAGCTACATAGGCATACATTTCAGTAATAATTCCATATTGTTCATTCGAATAAATATGAACATAAAAAGGGGTAAGTAAGTAGTTAAGAAATCTTCCGATTATACTACTTGATCCATAAATGGCAGTTTGACCGATTAATTTTTTGAGTGCACTCAAAAATTAGGTTTTCTTTTTTCCATAAATGCGGTAGTACCTTCTACAAAATCTTCACTTCCGAAACAATTTCCAAATTCATTTATTTCTTTTTCAAAACCATTTTCTCTGTGGTCAAAACCAACATTAATTGATTTTATAGCGGCTGTAATTGCAGTAGGTGAGTTGTGAGAAATAGATTTTATTATTTCTGAGGCTTTTGGAAGGAGTTCATCTAAGCTAACAACGTAATTCACCAACTTATATTGCAAAGCTTCTTTTGCATCAATCATTTTTGCAGTTGTAATAAGTTCTATGGCTTTACCTTTCCCAATTAATTGAGGAAGACGCTGTGTACCACCATAACCAGGAATTAGACCTAGGCTCACTTCAGGTAAGCCCATTCTCGCATTTTCGGAAGCAATTCTCATGTGGCAAGCCATAGCTAATTCTAACCCACCACCAAGAGCAAAACCATTCACAGCTGCGATAATAGGTTTAGGATAATGCTCTATAAAATCAAATAGCTTTTCTTGCCCTGAACGAGCTAATTCTTTTCCTTCTTCTTTACTAAAGTGCGCAAATTCTTTGATGTCTGCACCAGCAACAAATGCTTTATCCCCAGCACCAGTAATGATTATACCTCTTACTTCCCTATTTTTTGAAAGTGTTGAAAGCGCATGGTTGATTTCTTCAATGGTGCGTTTATTTAACGCATTAAGTTGTTTTGGTCTATTTATGGTAATAATGGCTGCATTTACTTGAACGTCTACTAAAATATTTTCCATTTTATTTGAATTAAAGACTTCAAAATTAAGTAAAATAAGCAGTCTTTAATCTTATCTTTTGACCAACTTTTTTTTAATTATAGAAAGAAGTAAAATTCCTGCCCAATATACTACCAAAAGCAAGCCCACTTTTTTAAAAATGGTCAAAAACACATTCCCAAAAAAACCTTCTACGAATATGATTTGATAGATTTTCAATGCACAAATGATAACGGTAAAAATCGTATGAAAAAGAATTTGTTTTTTTGTTAAAAGCCCCATTATAAATCTCAATTATTATACATTTAAAAGTATGAATTTTGAATTAGAAAAAGCATGGAAAGGTTTATTAGATTCGTTTCATCTTGATAATGTAGAACGACCAGATGTTGATTCCATCCTTTTTGTAATCGGCTTACAAGAGCTAAATTTTGAAACGGGTAAATTAAGCAAAGATCAAAAGTTAGATGTTATTCATATTGGCCTATGTGTTGTATTCGTTACTTATGGGTATTACGAAGTGTTAGGAAGAGACAGTGAAGGTTGGATTCACTTTAAATCAATCAAAAAATTCCCTAATCTAAATGCAGAGGATCAAGAAATCATGATAAAAGAAGCCATTTTAGACTATTATAAATAAATGGTTTTTTCTGTTGTTGCTCTTTCTTCAACTTGGATGACACCAACAAATACATTATTTACTTCTATATCAAGAACAGCAAACCCCGCTTGCCCATCTTTATAATAATCAGAAAAATCAAAATTCACCACTCCTTCATCAGATGTGGTATTTTGCTCATTAATTATAGAAGTATTTATTCCAGCCGGATCGTCATAAAATAATCTTACAGTAGCACCACTAACTGGTGAATTATTGGAGTCATTTAGCACTGTTATGGTAGCAATTGTACTTTTAGGTTTATAACATGAATGCGAAATAAAAAGTATAGCCAATAAAGTGACATATTTGGCCCAATTTGTGCTAATATTTGAATAATTTTCTCTAATCATAGAGTATTTATTTAATTTGCAATATAAATAATTTAATATTTAAATTAATGAAGTACGTTTCTAAAAATAAATTTCTAGTTCTTTTTTCTACTTTATTACTTACCACACTCGTTTTGGGTTCTTTTGTCAAGAAAAGTGATGAAGTCGAGGTAATTATGACTACTTCAAAAGGGGAACTAATTTTAAAATTATATAATCAAACCCCGATACACAGGGACAATTTTGTTAAGCTAATTAACAATCAATTTTATAACGGAATATCTTTTCATAGAGTAATAAAAAACTTTATGGCTCAGGCAGGAGATCCTAACTCGAGAGATCCTGAGTATGCAGGTAATCTTGGAAATAATAGCGAAGGGGAAACCCTCCCAGCTGAAATATTTCCATCTTTATTTCATAAAAAAGGAGCTTTAGCGGCTGCTAGAATGGGGGATCAAGTTAACCCTGAAAAAAGATCGAGCGGTAGTCAATTTTATATTGTACAAGGTAAAAAGTATAATAGAAACCAACTAACACAAATGGAAGCCAGAATAAATCAACAACTAGAAGGAAATCGTGTTGGTATATTTTTGAAAGACTCGTCTAATAGAGCATACATGAACAGAGTTAAAGTTTGCCAACAAAATGGGTGGATGGATAGCCTCAATGTGGTAATAAGTGAAATTAAAAATATAGTTCTTAAAGATGTAGATAAGTTTACATTTTCAGAAGAGCAATTGAAAGCCTATGAAACGGTAGGAGGGACTCCGTTTTTGGATAATGGATACACTGTTTTTGGTGAAGTAGTTAGTGGAATAGATATTATTGATTCCATTTGCACATCTCCAACACTTCCTGGTGATAAGCCTCAAGAACCAATCATCATATTATCTGTCAAAATTAATTCATAACATGTTCGATCAAATACACACCATTTTAGATGAGGTTAATGAATTTGAATCTTATGATCTCAAACAGATAGAAGCGTTTCGAATTTCATACTTAGGTAAAAAAGGAAAGATAACGAGCTTGTTTCAATCTTTTAGAGATGTTCCTGTTGAGCACAAGAAAGAGTTTGGTCAAAAGCTTAATATGTTAAAAAATACAGCGGCTGAAAAGGTAAATACATTAAAACAAAATGCTAATAAGGGTAAAAAGTCCCAAAACAATATTGATTATTCATTAACTCCGCAGCCAACGAATCTGGGTTCTAGACATCCTATTTCCATTATTCGTGAACAAATCATTGGTATTTTTTCTCAAATAGGATTTTCTGTTTCTGAAGGACCTGAGATTGAAGACGATTGGCATAATTTTACAGCTCTTAATTTTCCAGAAGAACATCCTGCTCGTGATATGCAAGATACTTTTTTTATTAGTGAGGAAATAGCATTAAGAACACACACGTCTTCGGTCCAGGTGAGGGTTATGGAAGGTCAAAAACCTCCTATCCGCACCATTTCCCCTGGGAGAGTATATAGAAATGAAGCCATTTCAGCTAGAGCTCATTGCTTTTTTCACCAGGTTGAAGGACTTTATATTGATGAAGGTGTTTCATTTGCTGATATGAAACAAACGTTACTTTTCTTTACAAAGGCGATGTTTGGTGAACAGACAAAAATTAGACTTAGACCATCCTATTTTCCATTTACTGAGCCTTCAGCAGAGCTAGATGTATCATGCACTATTTGTAAAGGCAAAGGATGTAATGTGTGTAAATATTCAGGATGGCTTGAAATCATGGGCTGTGGTATGGTAGATCCTAACGTCCTGGAAAACTGCAACATTGATCCAAAAAAGTATTCTGGCTTTGCTTTTGGAATGGGAATTGAACGCATTGCGCAACTTATCTATGAAGTGAATGATCTCAGATTATACTCTGAAAATGACTTAAGATTTTTAAGGCAGTTTAAATCCGCAAATTAAATAATGAGGTTTATCCTTTTTACAGGCAAAGGTGGAGTGGGGAAAACAACTATTGCCGCTGCTAGTGCATTACACATTTCGAATAGCGGATTAAAAACTCTCTTGATTTCCACTGATCCCGCTCATAGTTTATCAGATGCTTTATCTCTAAAGTTAAACCCAGAACCCCAATTAGTTAAGGAGAACTTATGGTGTATGGAGTTCGATGTGTATTATTCCATGAAAAAGTATTGGTCCAACATGAGAGAGCTTATGTATAGCGTATTTAAATTTCAGGGGGTTAAAAGTGTAGTTGCTGATGAGCTATCTGTACTACCAGGCATGGAGGAAGGAGCTGCTTTTTTGTGGTTGGAAAAGTTTTACAGTGAAAAGTTTTATGATGTAGTTATAATTGATAGTGCCCCTACTGGAGAAACACTCACTTTATTGAGCTTGCCACAAGCTATCAATTCTTGGTTATTAAAAGCATTTCCAGGTCAAAAAATGGCACTTAATACACTTGGTAAAGTAGTCAGAAAAACAACTGGTATTCCGTTGGACAAAGGGTACCAAGAATTACAGCTAATTTTCTCTAAATTAGCTACTATTCAAAATTTATTTTTAGATCATTCTAAGACTAGCATTAGGGTAGTATGTAATCCTGAAAAAATGGTCATTCAAGAATCAAAAAGAGCTATTTCTTACCTGCAGTTATATGGCTATAATGTAGATGCGCTTATTGTAAATAGAGTACTACCAAAAACCCAAAACGGATTCTTTAGAAACTATGAAAAAAAACAAAAGCAGTATCTCAACGAGATTGATCAGGATTTTAATCCTTTACCCATTTTTAAATTAAATCACCAAGGTGAAGAAGTTTTTGGAATAGCTAAATTAGAAAAAATGGCTAGCGGATTATATAAAAAAGAACGTCCTGAAAACGTTTTTTTTAATGAAAAAATATTACAAATTGATTCTACTAAGAACGGCTACCAAATTAAGATGAAAATTCCCCATCTTAATACTACCACATTAAAATTGGATAAATTTGGAGACGAACTGATTATTAATTTAGATAATAAAAGAAGAAATTTCTTCTTACCCAAATTTGCTCATTTTCATACTATAGCTTCATTTACCTACACAGCTCCATGGTTGAATATACAGCTGGTTAAAAGTTAAATTTTAAAATCCCAATTGTAGCTGTCTAAATCAATAAGGCAATGTTGCATGAGGTCAATACAATTAGATACATCTTTTTTGTGAACCATTTCTATTACTTGATGGATGTGTCTTGTAGGTATAGAAAACGCACCAGCAATTGAGCCGCCAGGTGTCATCCTTTGAATATTGGCTGTATCTGTCCCGCCTGCAGTTAAAATTTCATGCTGCCAATTTATCTTATTTTTATCTGCTGTCTTTTGCATGAAATTCACCATCCTAGAATCGCAAATGGTACTTCCGTCAAGGATTTTGACGGCTACTCCTTTTCCTAGAGATGTAATCTTCTCATGCTCTGCTGCACCAGGCACATCGTAAGCAATAGTGGTGTCTAATCCAAATCCAAAGTCAGGTTTTATTTTTTGTGTAGCTACCTGTGCACCTCTTATCCCCACTTCTTCTTGAACGGTAAACACAGCGTATGTATCAAATGCAGGGTTGATTAATTTTTTAATGGTTTCTATTAATATGAAAACAGCTATTCTATTATCGAGACTTTTACAGTTCACGCAATCACCCATTTCAATTAATTCCCTTTCTCTTGTTATAGGATTTCCTACTGAGATAATTTTATCTACTTCTTTTTTAGGCATTCCGAGATCAATGTAGTAGTCTGTAATTTTAGGAACCTTATTTTTTTCTTCAGGGCTCATTACATGAATTGGTTTGGATCCCATAACTCCGATAACATCTTTTGTTCCGTGAATAATAACACGTTGCGATGTCAAGGTTTTAGGGTCGAATCCGCCAAGAGTATGAAATTTGAGAAATCCATTATTATCAATATGAGTGACTATAAATCCAATTTCGTCCATATGTGCACCAATCATTACTCTTTTCTTATCGCTTTTCCCTTTCTTGAGCACGATCACATTGCCCATATTATCTAATTCAATATCGTCAGCAAAATCTTTGATTTCTGATATGACCAACGATCTTACTCTGTCTTCAAAACCGGGAGCACCTGGTGTTTCACATATGGTTTTTAATAATGTTGTATTAATCATATTTATTCTATGTAGCTTAATTTAAGCATGTTCGTTTTTCCTCCCTCTCCCAGAGGCATGCTAGCCGTATTGATGATTAGATCTCCACTTTCAACTAATTGTTGATTCTTGAGTAAATGATGAATATCAGCTATGGTATGATCTGTACTTATGGTTTTATCATAATAAAAGGTCTTAACTCCCCAAACTAAAGATAAAGTACTAAGCAGCTTCTTATTACTGGAGAAAACAAAAATAGATGACTGAGGTCTTTGACTTGAAATTTTATACGATGTATACCCAGAGTGAGTCATAGTGATGATGGCTTTTGCACTTACCCGTTGAGCTAATCTACAGGCATTAAAGCAGATTGAATCGGTAATAAATCTTTCATGATTCTTCTTGGGCATGGTTTCTTTTATAAAAAGTTCAGTGTAGTTTTCCTCCACTTCGTGTATTATTCTTGTCATGATTTTGATTACTTCTACAGGATGTTTTCCCACAGAAGTTTCACCACTTAGCATCACAGCATCGACTCCATCCATTACTGCATTGGCCACATCATTAACTTCTGCACGATTTGGTGTAATATTATCCATCATGCTTTCCATCATTTGAGTAGCAATGATTACTGGTTTAGCCATTTCCTTTGCCTTTTGAGCAATTTTCTTTTGGATAAGTGGAACATTTTCAAGAGGAATTTCTACTCCCAAATCTCCTCTAGCAACCATTACAGCATCAGTTTCCTGGATAATTCCATCTAAATCTTCAACTGCTTCGGGTTTCTCAATTTTAGCAATTATTTTGGCATTTCCATTCATGCTTGCTATAAGGTGTCTTAACTCTATTATCTCTCTTGCTGTCCTTACAAAAGAAAATCCAACCCAATCTACTTCTTGAGCGAGCGCTACTTCAAGATCTGCTTTATCTTTTACGGTTAAACTTGAAGTAGAAATTTTTGTATTGGGAAGATTAACTCCTTTTTTTGAAAATAATACACCACCAGCAATTACTTCTGTTATTATTTCATCTTTTTGGTTTGTTTTTTTTACTTCGAGATGAATTTTACCATCATCCAATAGAATTCTTTCTCCTTCATTCACATCAAAAGCCAATTGGCTGTAATTTACAAATGCGCATTTTCCTTTAGGAATTTGATCTCCAGTGTATAGTGTGAAATCATCCTTTTTTTCTAAAAGTAGTCCTTCATCTGGCATATCTCCTATCCTAATTTTAGGACCTTGTAAGTCTGCAAGTAATGCCGAATGAGTCTCTAATCTTTTATCTACCTCTCTTATTAATGCAATGGCTTGGATATGATCTTCGTGGCTGCCATGTGAGAAATTGATTCTAAATACATTTACGCCCTGTTTTATCATATTTTCTATAATCTCTTTTGAATTAGTGGAAGGCCCTACAGTGGCCACTATTTTCGTTCTTTTGTTCATGTTAAAAAATTAAATTCTTTTTGGATCGAAGCATAGTTACATCAACCTTATTTACTGAGAGAACAAATGGAATATCTCTTAGGTTATCAATGATATTGTGAGAACTCATCGCATCACTTGATTTAACCATAAGAAAAAAATCAACATGTTTTTGCTCTTCTATTAATTGCTGATTTTCATGCTTATTACCTATTAAATAATAGGTTTCTAGCATGTCATCACGTTCGAACTTAAATATGGGGAATTGACTATTTTGCTTTTCTTGTTGATTAAATATAACTTCAATATTTTCTGTTGTTCTTTCTAAAGAAAGGCCTAATGAGTTGTTAATTGCCCAACATATCCTGTAATCTTTTTCATGACTTGATATTCCATAAAGATCAAAATCATACTCGTATTCTTCCTCTAGATGATATTTCATTGAAATAAATGTATCCTAATTTAACCTAAAAATTGTACCAAAAATTATTAGATATACATAATTGATTGTGAACTTAACGTTTAATTAACGAAAAGGATTTACATATTTAAAATATATTGACTTGCACTGTACAGTAAATCTTCCTTAAAAGTACTACTCATCAGTTGCACGCCAAAGGGTAAATTGTTGGAGTGTTGACCCATGGGTAACGAAACAGCTGGCACACCAACTATGTTTGCATGAACCGTAAAAATGTCCTGTAGATACATCTGAATAGGATCATTTATTTCACCTATTTTGAATGCAGTAGTTGGTGTAGTTGGAAATAGCAAAATATCGTTTTCTTTTAACATTTGCTCTGTTGCTTCCTTTATTAATTTTCTAACTTTTTGAGCTTTTGTAAAGTAGGCATCATAATAACCTGAACTTAAGACAAAATTACCCAACATAATTCTTCTTTTAACTTCCAGACCAAAGCCCTCTGTTCGGCTAAGTTCATACGTGGAGTTTATATCATTGGCGTTTTCACTTCTGAAGCCATAGTGAGCCCCATCATATCTTGCTAGGTTTGATGATGCTTCAGCCGTAGTTAAAACATAATAACAAGGGACAAGGTGTTTTATAAATGGAAAATTGATATAGTTAATCTGATGCCCATCACGTTTTAATTTTTCAATAACGGACTCTGTTTTTATTTTGATTTCAGGGTCAAGGCTTTTAAAGTCTAGGTAATCTTTAGGGATACCTATTGCAATTTTATTATTAAGTGGTTCAATTTTCTTCAGATGAGTTTCTACACTAGCCAAAGTGCTATCAAATTCATCTTTTCCACTCATGATATGAGTCAATAAGCAGGCATCTTCAATATGTGTAGTAAATACTCCAATTTGGTCAAAACTAGAGGCATATGCTAACAACCCATTTCTTGAAATTCTACCATAAGATGGTTTCATGCCAATTACCCCACAAAATGATGCAGGTTGTCTAATAGAACCACCAGTATCTGAACCTAATGATGCCATACACAATCCTTCAGCAACAGCTACGGCAGAACCACCTGATGAACCACCCGGTACTCTAGTTTCATCTAAATGATGTTTAACAGGTCCATAAAAGCTGTTTTCATTGGAACTTCCCATGGCAAATTCATCACAATTTAACCTTCCGATGATAATGGCATCTTCTTCTAGTAGTCGTCTTACTGCTGTGGCATTAAACACAGAATTAAATCCATTTAACATTTTAGATGATGCAGTAACTTCGTGATCTTTATAGCAGATGTTATCTTTTATACCGATAATCATACCTGCTAATGCACCTTGATTTTTATTCTTTATTTTATCGTTTACTTCTGAAGCTTTTTTTAGAGCACTTTCCTTGAAGATTTCAATAAAAGAGTTAGTACTAGAATGCTCTATTTTTTGAATATAGTACTTGCAAATGTCTACAAGATCTAGCTGGTCCTGAATTAAAAGTTGGTTAATTTCAGAAAAAGAAGAGGGAAGATTCAAGACAATCTATGCTTATTTATCTGCATCGTTTTCATCCTTGTTTGTTGCGTCTTTAAATTCTTTAACGCCTTTGCCTAATCCACGCATCAGTTCAGGTATTTTCTTGCCACCAAAAAGAAGTAGAACCACAATAACAATGAGCACAATACCCCACGGACCCATTTTTTGAACGAATAAAAACATGTTTTCCATGCGACAAATGTATTAAAAATTTTAAAGTCTAAAACCAGTTATAGCAGAAACACAACCTGATATTTCTTCTTTTTCCTTAGTGCCATTTTCACTATTATTAGTAGATGATTTAGGCACAATCAGGGAAATAATCAGCTGCTGAGTTGTAGATACCCTAAAATCAAAGTTCTTTATTGCTTCACCATGATTGTCAAAATATAATTGTCGCTTTGCATTTCGAATGGTAAATTGAATATTGCCAAGAGATTCATCAGAACAAACAGCTATACGGTAATGTTGGCCCTTGTAGAAAGTAGCCATAAACTGATGTTTTTCACCTGGTTTTAATTCACTGATATTTGATTCACCTGTGGCTACATAATTTCCAAGAATTTTTTTACAATATTCTTTTGCAAAACCGCGACACTGAGCATTTGTATTTGAAATAAAAAATAGGCTGAAAAAGATGATTAGAAGTCTCATAAGAATTGAATTAATATATTTTGTCTAATACTTGAAATTTTATTTCGAATTAAGTTAAGATCGGTTTCATTCAAATTAAAGGTAAGATAATTTCCTAATTCATATTCATTATCAATTAACTTAATTGAAGTTGAATCTAGATTTTCAATAGGATAAGGTATGCTGTCAAATATAGTTTTAAGTTCTGTTAAAGGAGAGATGATGTAATCGTTTATTCTATCATTAAATTCAAATGATTTATTTAACTGAATCAAATTTTCTAACACTATTCTTTGATCAGATATGATGTCTTTGATGGATTTGTTTGAGGTGTCAATTAATGATAGCCCACAAGCAATATGAACACCTTCTATCCACCCCCCGGTAATAAGTAAGGCTGCTAAATCATGATCTTCGTTTTCTTTTAGCATATTATCAATCTCCCAAAATTGATCACTAATGATAATCTGCATGGAATCCCTGTTGTTTATGTTATTATCAATTCTATCTTTTGTTTGGTCATTAATCACAGCGCTTAAATTTATCTGCTTAGCTAGTTTAATTACTTCTTCAAGTAATCGACTGGTTTGTTTTTGTTTTTCATAAACCATAGCGTAATTAAGATCAGTACTTAAGACCCCTAATACTAAAGCAGTACTTGTTTTTTTTGAAAACGGCATCAGTTCATTTTCAGGAAATAAAAGATCACTAGAAAATTTCAATCCCCCTTCTCGAATTAGAATGGTCGTTTCAATTGGAGAAGGAATACTGTAATATATATTCTCTAAAACCCCATCACTGGGGCCTTCTTCTGTTGGATATATAGTATCTTGAACTACTTTTTTCTCTTCTACCGAACCACAACTTATTACGGATACCAAAAAAATATATGTAAGAACTTTTTTCATTTAATGTGCTTCTAGCCAATTTTCCCCAACACCTATCTCAATTTTTAAAGGAACATTAAAATCTATTGCCTTAGTCATTTTATGCTGAACTAATTCTTTTAATTCTTGCTCTTCCTCCTTAGCCATATCAAATACCAGTTCGTCATGTACTTGCAGTAACAGCATTGATCTCATCTTAGCTTTAGCCATTTCTTTGTGTATATCGATCATAGCAATTTTTATTATATCTGCCGCACTACCTTGTATGGGGGCATTTATGGCATTTCGTTCATCAAAACCTCTCATTGTTGCATTACCACTATTGATGTTATGTAGGAAACGTTTTCGTTTTAAAATAGTTTCCACATAGCCCAATTTTTTGGCCTTTTCAATGTTATTTTCCATATATTCTTTTACACGAGGAAATTCTTTGAAATAGTTTTCTATGATCAATTTGCTTTCAGTTCGTTTTATGCCCAAGCGTTGGGATAATCCAAATGCAGATATGCCGTAAATAATACCAAAGTTCACCATTTTAGCTTTATTCCTCATTTCTTTATCGACTTGATCATTTGTAGATTGGAAAATTTTTGCAGCTGTCTCAGTATGAATATCTCTATCATTCTTAAAGGCGTTTATCATTGACTCATCTTGGCTTAGCCCTGCTATTATTCGTAATTCAATTTGCGAATAATCTGCACAAAGAATTAAATGATCTGAATCTTTTGGACAAAAAGCCTTTCTTATTTCTTTTCCAAGTGCAGTTCTGATGGGTATGTTTTGAAGGTTAGGCCCAGTAGAACTTAACCTTCCTGTGGCTGTCACTGATTGCATGTAGTTGGTATGCACCCTATTTGTTTTTGGTTCTATTAGCTTGGGGAGTGCATCAACATAGGTAGTCAGTAATTTTTTCTGAGTTCGATATTGAAGTACATGATCAATAATTGAATGTTTACCTTTTAATTTTAGCAGAGTAGCTTCATCTGTTTTGAATTGACCTGTTTTTGTTTTTTTAGCTTTTTCATCCAGCTTTAAATGGCCAAACAAAATTTCCCCTAATTGTTTGGGAGAATCAATATTGAATGTAGTTCCAGCTTCTTGAAACATTGTTTCTTGCAATGCATTAAGGTTTTGATTCAGGACTTTAGAAAATGCTTCAAGTTCTTGTGTGTTAATATTAATACCCGCTCTTTCCATATGAAATAGAACTTCAATTAAGGGCATCTCTACTTTTTCAAAAAGAGTTTCCAGTTTTAAAGATTGGAGTTTGGTTTTGAAAACCAAATAAAGCTGGTAAGTGAGGTCAGCGTCTTCTGCTGCATAATCTTTTAGTTTTTCGACTGGAACATTGCTCATGTTAATTTGTTCCCTCTTTTTTTCACCAATTAAATCTTCAATTGGAATTGGATTATATTTTAGTATTGTTCTAGACAAGTGATCAAGGTTATGTCTTTGTTCAGCATCAATTAAATAATGAGCGATCATGGTATCAAAAATGGGACCTTCAATATGGATTCCGTTAACATACAACACACCAAGATCGAACTTCAGATTATGTGCTATCTTAATACTATTGGATTTGAAAAAAGGTTGGTAGAGGTTTAAAATTTCATGATTAATATCTTGACTTAGATTGCAATAGAACCCTTCGTTAGCCTTGTAAGAAAACGAAATTCCGAGCAATTTAGCTTCATCAATTTTAAGAGATGTGGTTTCAGTATCAAAAGAAACAACATTCTGCTTTGATAGCTGTTTAATAAAATTTTCGTGTTCTTGTCTAGAGCTAATCAGTTGGTAATTTTTTTTGACGGATTGTATATTATCCAATTTTTCTTTTTCATCCTCTATTTTGGCATCAGTCATTGATCCAAAAAGATCCATTTGCTTTTCTTGAATAATGGGTTTCCCCAAGATTCGCTTACCTAGCTGATTAAATTCTAGTTGTTGAAATAGCTTTATAAGTTCCTTTTCATTTACTTCTTTTCTTGAAAATTCTGATTCCTCAAATTCAACTGGACAATCCAAAATAATAGTGGCAAGCTGTTTAGATAATATAGCCTGTTCTGCAAAATTTTCTACATTTTCTTTTAATTTACCCTTTAGATCATGGGTGTTTTTGATGAGGTTCTCTATGCTTCCGTAGGTTGAAATTAGTTTTTTAGCTGTTTTTTCACCCACACCAGGAACACCTGGAATATTATCTACAGCATCACCCCATAATCCAAGTATGTCAATAACTTGCAAGGGGTCCTTCACTTCAAATTTTTCACACACTTCTTTTGGCCCTAGGATTTCACTGGGGTTACCTGATCGCCCAGGCTTGTATATGAAAATATGATCAGACACTAATTGCCCAAAATCTTTATCGGGAGTCATCATGTATGTTTCAAACCCTTTTTTTTCTGCTTGTTTAGCTAACGTACCTATCACATCGTCAGCTTCAAACCCTTCCTCCATTTCTACTTTAATATTCATGGCTTTTAGCAGGTCAAAAATATAAGGTATTGCTTTTCTTATATCTTCAGGCATTTCTTGCCTATTCGCTTTATAGTCTGCAAAAACACCCTCTCTGTCTGAACCTCCAGGTGGGTCAAAAACTACACCTATATGTGAAGGGTCAAACTTATTAGTCACTTCTAATAAACTATTGCAAAAACCAAAAATCGCAGACGTATTTAAGCCTTTTGAATTTATTCTAGGGTTTTTAATAAATGCAAAATGTGCTCTGTATATTAAGGCATATGCATCTAATAAAATTAGTTTTTTTGACATTTTATTTACTGGTTGTATAAGTAATTTAAAACAGTTTGTCCTACTGCTTTAAGTGTAGGTTTGTGAATGATTTCCATGTTATCGGCATGCGTATGATGAAAATGACCAAAATCAAATCTACCCGTGTAAGGCCTAATATCGTAGTGGATGATGTCTATAACAGGGATTTTTGCAATCTGATTAATGTAGGTGTGATCATCAGTTAATGGTGGGGCAATTTTTTTCTGAAAATGTTTTCCATAACCCAGATGCTCACCAAGTTTCCATACTTTATTTAGATGGAAGCCAGCAAATCTTCTAGATATTTCTTCCTTCGGAAAAACTGCATTTTCAGCTCCTACCATATCTAATAAAATACCGAAATTTGGTCTTTTGTAATCGGGTTTTAAATTGTAGCTCCAATATTGTGACCCTAGGCACCATGTGTCATTCATGCTCTGCAGATCAAAAAAGCCATTGGTTTGTTGCGGTGCACCATAATCTTCTACATCGAAGAATATAAATTCAACACAAATATCTAACGAGTCTTTGGATATAACTCTAGCAATCTCAAGTAATACTCCAACACCGCTAGCTCCGTCATTAGCCCCTAAAATAGGTTTGTTTTTATTTACACTATCCCTATCGGCAAAGGGTCTAGTGTCCCAATGTGCACAGAGTAATACTTTTTTGTTTGCATTTGGGTTATGTATTCCTGAAATATTTCTAAGTGGTAATTTACTCATGTTGAATGCAGTTACTTCACCTATTTGTTCTGAGGTTTTTAACTGGTATGAATTTAATTTTTTCACAAGCCAATCTCCACAGGCGGTATGTTTTGCAGTATTAGGTATTCTAGGCCCAAATAAGACTTGCTTTTCTATAAAACTGTAGGCAGAATCTACATTAAAATTCGGACCAGCATTCCAAACTTCCTTTTTGGGCTTTAAATTAATTACGTTGTCCTTTTCGGTGTTTTGGTTGGAACAACTAAAAATAGTCACTCCAAAAAATAGAATGATTGTTTTTGTAATGAAATTTAAGTTTTGTTGCATATAATCTAGCTAAAATAACTAAGAAGATCAAAAAAGATATTTTTAGTTGTGTAATATTCCCATTAAAACTCGTTATTATCTAGTTTTATATTTATATATGTCAGTTAAATGAATCTATATTCAAATAAACAAAGGTGGAAACAAGTTCTCTTGTTTGCTGGGGTATGTATAATAGGGCTTATTATTTGGCTTACATCCGTTATTGCCAATAATGTAAAAAAAGCGGAGATAGAGAAAGTACAGTTATGGAGCCAAGCAATAAAGAAAAAAGCAGAATTAGTCAGGTTAACAAATGATGCATTTAACCAATTAGCATCTAAAGAGAGTGAAAAAGTTCGCATTTGGGCTCAAGCAACAAAAGAATTAGAAAAGCCTCTTGGTGATTATGGATTTGCACTACAAATTATTCAAAATAACAAGGATATCCCTCTGATTTTGAGAGACGGATTAGGCCACTATGTTTCACATAAAAACATGAAATTAGATACTAAAAACGATGTTCTTATTGATTCATTGTGTACCTCATGGGGTGCTCAAAACAGTCCAATTGAAATAAATTATTTTGAAAATCGTAGACAAAAAATTTTTTACACCAATTCTGTCAACTATTTCAAGCTTGAAGTGTTGAGAGATTCATTATTAGATGCCTTTTCTGATGAAATTATGAATAACATAGCTCAGTTACCTGTCATATTCTGGAGTGATGAAGGAGATTCTTTAATCGCATCAAATACAGTAAACTTCAATACCCCAAAAGATGAAATTGTAAAACAGTTGAATAATATGGTTGAAGATAACTTACCAATTGAAATCGTTTTAGGTCCTAACCATAAGGGTAAAGTATTCTATAATAATTCAGCTATTTTTTATCAGTTGCAGTATTTTCCTATACTTTCTTTAGCTATTGTAGCCCTGTTTTTACTTGTTGCTTACTTATCGTTTAGCTCATTTAGAAAGGCTGAGCAAAATCAAGTTTGGGCAGGAATGGCTAAGGAAACAGCTCATCAATTGGGCACTCCTTTGTCATCTCTTCAGGGTTGGATTACACTTTTAAAAGAAGAGGGAGTCAAACACGAAGCTTTTAATGAGATGGAAAAAGATATTAATCGACTATCAATAGTATCTGATCGATTCTCCAAAATAGGATCCAAGGTAGAAATCAATTCAACCAATATGGTTCAGTTTTTCCATGACTATATCGAATACATGAAAAAAAGAATTCCGTCTACAATTGAATTAAAAGTATCCTTTAGTCACGAAGAAATTTTCGCAGACATTAACCCCTCCTTATTTAGTTGGGTAATCGAAAATTTACTTAAAAATGCTGCAGATGCTATGCGAGGCAAAGGAGTTATTGAAGTTCAAATTAATAAAGTTAATTCAGCTACATCCATTTTAGTTATAGATAGTGGTAAAGGCATACAATCCCATGTTCAAAAAAATATATTTGAGCCTGGTTACACCACTAAAGATCGCGGATGGGGTCTTGGACTATCTTTGGTAAAACGAATCGTGGAAGGACATCATGGGGGGAAAGTTAGCGTAAAGTCTAGTAAATTAGGCAAAGGAACTACTTTTGAAGTTGTGCTTCCAAAACATAGATAATTACATTTTAAAAACAATAATAAGTAATGAACCATATTTTTAGTTTTATACTAAGATTTATTTTTTTAATACTTTCCATTTTAAATTTCCCTTATGTTTTTTTGGCAAAAAATAATCTTCAGATTCATAGTGAAATAAATGATATCAGCCAATTAGAAACAGATATTCACAAACAAGATTTTATAATAT
>CACAYQ010000029.1 GCA_902536695.1 uncultured Bacteroidota bacterium
CATCTTTCCGATACTGTAACATCTCAGGTTTCTGATACGTCAATACTAGACTCTATGGTAAATGATGAAACAAAAATTTTTGAAGATTCTATGGAAATCTTAAACGATTTTTCGCTGGACTCTGTTGATTTTGGCTTTGACACCTCTGAATTTGCCTTTTCTCAGCCTGATACTGCTTCAAAGGATGAAAGAAAAATGGTAGCAGGTCCTTTATTCGAATTTGGAATTGGGAACTCAGATGAAGTAAATATAAATTGGGGTAATTACCATTACGAAAAAGAATCATATACTAAGAGTGTAGAGAGATTTCAAAGAGTCAGAAATAAGACGGTTGATATATACAGAAAACTTGGTAAATCCTTTTTGAGCCTAAAGGTTTTGGACAGTTCTGAATATTATTACAAGCTTGTTGCAGATAGTAGTAGTAATCCAATAGATCAATATAATTACTCGCACATTTTATACATGAATGAAAAATTTGAAGAGGCTGAAAATGTGAGAAAGAGATATGCTGATTATTCTGATGAAACAAGGGCTAAAATTTTTAATTCTGTGGATGCTCATGAAAGAATATTTCAAAATATATCCGAAATTGACTTAATTAACCTAAAGGATATCAATACAAAAAACTCTGACTTTGGTGCTTTTGCAGTCAAAAGTGACTCTTCAGACTCATATAATGTATTGTATACAAGTGCTGACGAATACTCTTTGAAAAACATTAAGAGAAGAAAATATGTAAAGCCAGACTTTTTGACTTACGATATTTGGAAGTCTACTTTTGATTTTTCATCCATGAAAATGTCTTCGCCATCCCCATTTAGTGGAGAATTGAAAAACCAATATCAAGAGGGTCCAGCGATATTTTCTAATGATGCTAAAAACATTTATTTCACCAGAAGTTCTACAATCGAAGTAGAGGAGGGCAATGCACTTTATTTAAATATTTTTAAAGTAAAAGAAGAACATGTTAACATCCCCGATAGTGTGTTAGGGTTATCAATTAATAATTCAGACTATTCTGTAATGCATCCTACCATAACTAAAGATGGTAATAGAATGTATTTTGCTAGTGATATGCCAGGCGGTTATGGTGGCATGGATTTATATTATTGTGAGATTTATGGATTATATAAACAATTTTTCTTGAGTGATACAACCGCCACAAGAGAATTAATCCGTTTATCAAGACCTGTAAATCTTGGAGATAGAATTAATACTGAAGGAAATGAAGTTTTCCCATTTCATTTAGATGATAAAACACTATTTTTTGCCTCAGATGGTAGAATTGGTTTTGGAGGATTAGATATCTACATGGTTAACGATTATTTAGATACGAATCAAACAGAGATCAGAAACATGGGAATTCCTTTTAATTCACCGAAAGATGATTTTTCCTTCTTTTTATCTAAAGATTTAAAATTTGGTTTTATCTCATCCAATAGAGATGGAGGAAGAGGTGATGATGATATTTATAGTTTTAAAACTAATCTGGAAATTGCAGATGGGGTAGATGATTACTACACGATGGTCAAAGGTGAGGTTCTAGAAATGACCACCTCAAGTGTATTAGATAACGACTTTTTGAACGACACCTTAGATGATTTTATTACAGAAAATCTATACCATAAAGCTACATTAACTTCAAATCCAGAAAAGGGAGCAGTTCAATTTAATGAGGACGGCACATTTATTTATACTCCACAAAATAAAGATGTAGAAGAGGATCACTTCACTTATCAAATTATGCATGATATGTTTTTCCATGATACCATACATGTTTATATAAAAGCAATCGATAAAACAATTCCTATTGCTGTAGATGATCATTACATTATGAAAAAAGGACAAGATTTCACTATTGATGAAAAGGGAGGATCACTTCATAATGACTCTGACCCAGGCGGAGATAAATTAACCACTGTCCTTGTAGCTGATCCACTTCACGGAGATGTAAAATTCAATAGTGATGGATCATTCACTTATCATCCGGAAAATATTCTAGTAACTTCAGATACATTTGTTTATGCGGTAACTGATGGTTTTTACTTTGATACCGCTAACGTAATTTTAACAAGGCTCTTAACAGGAATAGATTTAGCTGAAGTAATTGAAATAAACCCTATTTATTTTGATTTAAATAAATCTAATATTAGACCGGATGCCGCTGTAGAGTTAGATAAAATTGTGGAAGTAATGAATGAGTATGCTGACATGGTGGTTGAATTAGGGTCTCATACAGACTGCAGGGCCACGGTTTCATATAATAGAAGTTTATCCGACAGAAGAGCAAAATCGTCTGCTAATTATATTAGATCTAGAATTTCTAAGCCCGAACGTATCTACGGTAAAGGATACGGAGAATCAAAACTCAAAAACAGGTGTGAATGTGAGGGTAGAAGAGCCGTACCTTGTTCCGAGGAAGAACATCAAGAAAATAGACGAACGGAGTTTGTAATTATAACTATGGATTAAAGGGGTTAACGAATTGTTATGAGGAGTTATTTTAGTTTAGTTCTAGCTTTTTTATTTTTTGTTTTTTCTTATAAATTCAATGCTCAGTGTTCTAATTTGACTGCTAGTGCAGGAACCAATGCAGTACTTGAGACGGAAGATATTTATCTAGAAGACTTTTCTAATCAAAATGACAAAGGTGCTGTAGGCGGTGTTTTAGATGTTTCAGGGTGTAACTGGTTAATTGATGTAAGTGCTGCAACATTATCTGATGCCAATGATTACTTTAAAGTAGTTAATCAAAAGTTAGAGGCAAAAGATGTAGACGGAAATTGTATTTGGTATTCACCTTCTGTAAATATAGCTGATTATAATGATGTTTCTATTTCTATCAGCGCTTCTGAATCAGGTGGATTAGAAAATGTTGACATCATTAACAGCGAATATAGGGTTGATGGAGGTCCCTGGAGCTATTTCGCTACAAATGGTCAGCAGTCTAATGATTTTGGTTCAATGTCTATTTCACAGAGTGGATTAAGCGGTTCAATAGTTGAAATTAGGGTAACAATAAGTGTTGATCAGAGCAACGAACAAATTCGTATTGATGATATTAAGGTGACTGGCAAAAGGTATAAAGAAACCATTTGTTTTGGAACATCAACTACTCTTGGTGGTTCACCTTCTGCTTCATGGTCTGGTCCTGGAACACCTGTCATTTCCTATGAATGGTCTCCAGCTACAGGTTTATCAGCAACTAATGTACCCAACCCAGATGCAAATCCAACAGTAAATACCACTTATAAGCTGGTAACAATTCTTGATGATAATGGAACCATTTGCAGAGATAGTTCCTATTACTATTTAACAGTATCTCCTCAAATAATTATCATTTCAGATGATCCGGTTTGCATTGATGATACGTTAAGATTGTCTGAGGCAGGTGGTTATGCCACCATGTGGACTTGGACATCAAATGGATCTGCAACAATTATAGATTTTGAAGATTCAACAACTCAAGTTGTAGGGATGACAAATGGTGAGATATTCACTGTTTCCGTGGAAGATGACAATGGTTGTACTAATTCAGATGATATTTCCATTACAGTAAATCCAAAACCTTCTAACGTTACTTCCAATGCATATGGAACTCATTGTAGTTCAGACGCCCCTTTTGCACTTGCAGGTGGTTCTCCTGTTGGTGGATATTATGACGGTCCTGGTGTTTCAAATAATAATTACGACCCGTCTTCTGCAGGTTATGGTAGTACATTGGTTGCAGTAGATTTAATGTATATCTACACTGATGCTAATGGTTGCAAAGATACAGCAATAAACCCGGTTAATGTTCAGCTAGCACCAGAGGTTGAACTTTCCTCGTCTTTCCTTTCATTACCTCCTACTGATGCGAATTATTTAAGCGTTTCCCCTACTGGAGAATGGTCAAAATGTGGAAGTACTGATCCCACATTTACATTGGATCTCGAAATAACTAGCGCGAGTGTGGTTAATAATTCGGCTAATGTTACCTATGATATTGATTTTGGAGATGGTAATACTATGCTTAATATTTCAGCAGGTACAGTTTATAGTAATAACTACCTAACTCAAGGACCATACAATATTGTAGTTACGGCCACAGATAACATTTCAGGATGTGTTAGATCTTACACTAAACCATTTTTCTTTGGAACTAATCCTGCAATATCATTAGGTATCCCTGGAAATACTCAAAACCAATGTGCACCACGAACATATGGATTTGTAGCCACTTTTGCTGATAACTCAGGAACACTAAATAGCCCGGGAACTATTTACACAAAGTATACCAATGATGGAAAACCTGACTCTGTATTTATCCATCCCAACCCTGCAACTGATCTAGAAAGCGATACTATTTTTCATACTTTTGATGATGCTTCATGTGGATATTCTACACCTTTTTATGATAACTCCTTTCTTGTGGGTGTGGCAGCTACAAATGGATGTGGATCATCAAGTGCTGAAGTTTCTCCAATAACACAATCTTCACCTCCGATTGCCAATATGGTAGATATGGATTCTATTTACTGTATTGAAGAACCGGTTACTTTTAGTGATTCCAGTTTAGGAGGTAAGTATGTCTACGGAGTTAATACTGGTTCTGGCTTTAGCTATGAGTGTGATACTGTAGATGCAATTGCATGGGTTTTTGAACCAGATACAGGTTTTACTATACTTTCAGGCTCATTAGGTACAATACCATTGGATTACTTTGATTCTACAACTTATGGAACTAATGAGCTTGTTGTAGAATTTCACTATCAAATGTCATACTCAGTTAAGCTACTTAAAAAGTCACCATGTGGTTCTGGTATGGTTGCAGATTCTGCTATGCATGACTTTCGAATTGATTCTTTTCCAAGTGCTGAATTTGTTCTTGATAATGATATTGGGTGTGCTCCTTTAGTTGTTGAGAATACTAACATATCAAGATCATTAAATGATTTTAATTCCACTTTTTCTTGGGGGTCAAGTACATTAATTACTGGGTGCCAAGGAAACAGTCCTCCATCCATTTTGAAGACGGTATCTGATTCTTCACAATTAGATTTATATATAGAAATGTTCGATCTACAAACAGGAAAAGGTATTAGTGGAGTTAACACAGATACCTCCAATCTGGATTGGACAATAGATGTTTCAGGTAATGCCATGGTAAATGCAAATGACTTCTTTGCAGTAAGTAATATTTTTGGGGATCCAAAATTAGTAGCAAGAGATGTGAATGATGGCAATGCTGCAAATATGATTTGGTATTCTCCTACAGTTGATATTACAGGGCACTCAAGTGTAAATCTGTTTTTGAAAGCCAGAGATTCTTCCGCAGCTAACTTAGAACCTAATGATTCATTTGAATCATTTTATAGAATTGATGGAGGTGCGTGGACTTATTTTGAAAATAATGGACAACTTTCAGGTAATTTTGGAAGTGTTCAAGTCACACAAGATAGTTTGTCGGGTTCTACTATTGAAATAAAGGTAGAAATGAATGTAGATGATGCTAACGAGTATTTAGCCCTTGATAGTGTTTTGGTACGTAGTTATGGTGAATATGATTCGCTAAATTCACAATATACATTTAATAAACCAGGGATGTATGGAATTGAGTTAACTGCTAGAAATGTATGTGGGCCAATAACTTATGTAGATACGGTTACTGTTCAAGGTCCTCCGGTTTTAACTTTAAATCCTATTGATGATACATGTAATACCAAAACAGCTTATGCAACATCCGTTATTGACACTTGCTTTGGTAATATGAATCTTTATTCTTGGACATTCCCTGGTGGTGATATCTCATCTTCTAACCTAGAAACTCCTCCTGCTGTAAATTATAATGCAGTTGGCACCTATTGGATATATGATTCAGTAGCAAATCAGTGTGGTTCGGATTATGATAGTGTTTCATTTACTATACACGAAAATCCATCTATTAGTTTACTTCTTACAGATTCTACTTGTATTTTTGATAGTGTACAAATTTCACCTATTGTAACAGATGGGACTCCAGATTACACCTATTCTTGGTCTGCTACAGGAGGAATTACATCTTCTACTATTTTAAATCCATACGCTAGTCCATTAATAGATGAGTATTATGTTTTGACAGTAACTGATGATAACAATTGTGAGGATATAGATAGTATTCTAATTGATGTACAATCTTTACCTGTTGTAAATGCTGGACTAGACCAAAATGTATGCCCAGAAGATACGGCATTTTTAAGTGGTTCCGTAGCAGGGGGAATTTCACCTTATAATTTTTACTGGGATTTGGGAGTGCTCTCTGATACTACAATCTTAAATCCTTTCTATGATATGCAGGGTACTAGTACTTTTACGCTTACTGCTGTAGATGCATTTGGATGTATAAATAGTGATCAAGTAATAATTAATGAACTTGCTACACCCGTTGTTAATGCAGGTAATGATACTACAATTTGTGATTTACCTATAAGTGTTGATTTTGATGGTTCGCCTGCTGGTGGAACTTGGTCTGGGACAAACATAAACTTGTCTGGGGAATTATTACCGAACGGTATAGGACAAGAACAAGTATTCTATCAGTATACAGATTTCAATGGTTGTTATAATGAAGATACGCTATTGGTTGATATAGTTGATCCTATTTTGTCTAATGCAGGTCCTAACCTCGAGGTTTGTGTAAGTGAAGGAAATTTATTTCTCCAAGGAACACCCTATGGTGGAGTTTGGGATGATCCAAATACTGTTTCAAATTCTACATCAATATTGTATGAGGAAAGATTTACAGGCTTAAATGGTAAGGGAGCGACTTCTTCTGGAACCAATGTTGCTGGTTGTAATTGGTCGGTTGATGTTTCTGGGGCTTCTTTAACTAATGGATTTAAATATTTAAAAGTCGTAAGTGAACGTTTAGAAGCTAGGGATTTAGATGGTCCTGCATATTGGTTGTCTCCATCTATTTCAATAACAGATTATGTTAATATAGCTATTTCTATAGCTGCAACTGAACTGGGATCAATGGAAGTTGATGATGTCATTGAATCTGAATATCGAGTTGACGGTGGTGCATGGACGACATTTGCTTCAAATGGATCTTTAGGTGGAAATTTCACTTCTGCCGCTGTATATCAAGACGGGCTAAGCGGCAATACGCTTGAAATTAGAGTTAAAATGCAAAATAATAGCTCAGCTGAATACCTTAGAATTGATGATATAATAGTTACTGGAAATATTTCTGGAACTTATTCATTTAATTCCCCTGGAGTTGTAAACCTCGTCTATATTTACGGTACTGGAAATTGTGCCAACAACGATACAACCCAAGTAACTATTCACAATCTACCTACTGTAGAAGCAGGTGCAGATACGGCATTATGTATCTCTGATTCTGTAATTATCTCTGGAAATCCGATTGGAGGAACTTGGTCTGGATCCGGTATTAGTGATCCCACAGGTAAATTTTTAGGTAGTTTAGCTGGAGAAGGTGATCACACGGTTTATTATAGCTATGTAGATGCTAATACATGTGAAAACTTGGATTCTATAATTGTAACAGTCTATCCTTTGCCTCAGGTAAACGCTGGAAATGACACTATACTCTGTAACCAACCAGGAATTGTTGATTTTGATGGAAACTTAGTTCCGGGATATTGGACAGGTAATAATATTGATTCTTCTGGCGGATTTGAACCAACGGGCGTTCAACTCTATGAAATTTATTATCATCATACTGATGTCTTGGGTTGTTACAATAAAGATACACTTAGTATAAACGTAATAGACCCTACTAATGCTGATGCTGGAACCGATCTACAGGAATGTGTTGATGCTGGTACTATTCAGTTTGTTGGTTCTCCTACAGGAGGTGTCTGGTCGGATAATGGTATTTCTATTAATGGTGATTTTACCCCAACTGTTCAGGATACGTTAGATTTTGTTTACAGCTATGGAACAGGAAACTGTTTAACTCGTGATACAGTGAATCTAATTGTAAACCCTCTTCCCACTGTTAATGCATTAGCTGATTTTTCGGTATGTATTGATGACACCATACAAGTGCTTACTGCTAATTTTTCTGGGGGTATTTGGTCCGGTACTGGCATTACTAACGCAAATGGTGATTTCACACCGTCTATAGCGGGAGTAGGTACACATAAAATAAACTATTTATATATTGATTCCAATGCTTGTGAAAACAGTGATTCTGTATTTATTACAGTTAATGCTTTACCTATTGTAGTTGCTCCTAATGATACTAATATTTGTGATTTGCCAGCTCCAGTAAATTTTGATGGTTCACCTGTTGGAGGTTCATGGGTTGGTCAACATATAGACATAAACGGATTATTTACACCAAATGGAAGTGGAGTTTATGAATTGTATTACGAATATTTTGATGCCAATACTTGTTACAATATTGACACCATGTCTTTAACAGTTGATGTTCCACAAATATCTGATGCAGGTTTAGATATTCAAGCCTGTGAAGATACAGGACTGATTCAGTTAGTAGGTCTTCCTTTAGGTGCTGGAACTTGGGATGGTACAGGTGTTGCTATAAATGGAGATTACCTTGTGAATAGTGTTGATACGGTAGATTTAGCTTATAACATTGGAACTGGTAATTGTTTTACTACTGATACTATGAATATTTTAATTCATCCACTACCTGTAGTTGACGTTGATTCAGATTTTGAAATATGTATTTCATTTGGTGATACTACTTTAAATTTCTCACCACTTGGTGGTTTCTGGACAGGCCAAGGGATAACAGACACTGCACTTGGCACTTTCAGCCCAACTGTGGCTGGCACTGGGACGCATAGATTATTATACTCTTATCAACATCCAATTACTGCATGTTGGAATTATGATTCCCTTGATGTAACGGTTAATCCATTACCAATTGTTTCATATGATCATGATACTATCTTTTGTTTGAATGTGGGTCATCAAATTACTAATTCGACAACTGGTGCTAGTATTCATTATTGGTCCATTTCAGAAGGGTCATTATCCAATGATCAAAGCCCAATTTTCAGTTTAGATACAGTTGGAGTATTTGATATAAATTATATTGCAGAAACAGATAGAGGTTGCCTAGATTCTTTAAGTAGTCTTGTTGAGGTAATCGCTCCTCCAGTCGCTGCTTATGTTGCGCCAGATTCGGGCTGTGGTCCTTGGGTAGTTGATTTCATTAATAATTCAGTTGGAACCTATGTAAGTTATTTGTGGGATTTAGGTTTTGATAACGTTTCTGGTGGAGATTCTATTACGATAGACACAGTTCCAGCAACACAAACTTATGCTGCTGGAATTTATTTTGATACAACTTATTATACCACACTTACTGTCACTAATGTTTGTGGGGTAGATACAGATTCACTTGAGATAACAAGTATGCCTCAGCCGGTATCTTTATTTGGTCCAAGTACTAATGTTGGAGGATGTCTGTCTGGAACCATAACATTTGCAAATAACAGTTATGGATTACCAGATACGTTTTGGTGGAATTTTGGTGATGGAAATATTGGTAATAATAATGATACCCTATTTGATCATTACTATGTTCCAGGGATGTCTAATCAATTTTACACCGTTACTATGGCAGTAACAAATGAATGCGGGACTGATACATCCCAAAGTACGGTAACTATACTCCCAAGTAGCCTTGTAGCTTTCTTTACGGTAGATACTACAGTAGGTTGTGCTCCATTTACAGTTGATTTCCAACAGTTCTCAGTTGGTGGAACAACTACAAGCTGGGATTTTGATGATGGAAATTTTTCTAATATCTACAGCCCAACACATACTTATGTTAGTCCTGGCACCTATGATGTGATGTTAGCTGTAAGTAATGCGTGTAATTACGATACGTTATACAAGACTATTACAGTTAACTCATCTCCGCAAGTATCTTTTTCAGTAGTTGACGATACTCTTTGTGCAGGTTCTACATTTATGTTTAATAACTCATCTCACTTGGGTATCAATAATTATTGGGAATTTGGTGATGGTAACAATTCTTATTTAACTAACCCAACCCACATTTATGACTCCGCAGGTAATTTTACTGTTATTCTAACTGGAACTTCCTTGACGAATGATTGTCCTGCATATGATTCTGTCGCTTTGGTTGTTTTACCCTATCCTGATGTAACAGGAACACCTGATATAAACAACGGTTGTATTCCTCTCACGGTTAACTTCTCAAATACGGTTAATTCAATTGGTTTTTTCACTTGGGACTTTGGTGATGGGAACACCTCCTCACAAGCTAATCCTACTCATACCTATACTACAGATGGATATTATAATGTTTTTGTGCGTTTTGAAGACTTAAGCGGTTGTGTTGATTCATTTGATTTTGATGTCAATCCTTACCCCGTTCCACAAGCTGGATTTTCTATTAATCAATTGGATACTTGTGTGTTACCTGCAAATTTTGATTTTAGCAACTCTTCATTAGGGGCAACAAATTACACATGGAATTTTGGGGATAGTTCAATTCAAAACTCTCAAACAAATCCCTCTCACTCATACAATATTGATGGCAGCTATGATGTGACATTACAAGTTTCAAACACGTATGGTTGTCAGGATAGTGTAGTTAATTCAATTTCAGTAAATCCTGTTCCAAATGCTTCTTTTGATGCACTTCAGTTAGATACTTGCGTGTTGCCAGCGAGTTTTTCATTTAATAATAATTCAAATGGAGCATTAGCATATACATGGAATTTTGGAGATGGTTCAACATCTAATATTCCTTCATTAACTTATAACTATACATCAGCTGGAACTTACAACGTGAAGTTATACTCTATGAATATGTTTGGATGTATGGACAGTGCAAATACTACCGTTTCTGTATTACCTGTTCCTGATGTTAGCTTTAATTTCACAAAATATGACTCTTGTATTTTACCTTCGAATTATGGCTTCACTAATACTTCTTCAGGCGCTACCTCCTATTTGTGGTCATTTGGACAGTTGGGTAATTCAATACAAAACAATCCTACATTTACTTTTATTAATGATGGAATTTATGACGTAAAACTTATAGGTATGAACTCTTTCGGGTGTAGTGATTCAATGATCAGTTATATTAATGTACTACCTATTCCAAATGCTGATTTTTCTCTTGATCAGTCCGTAGGATGTGAACCCTTTTCTGCAGTCTTTTTAAATACATCTCAAAACACCAATTACTATAACTGGGATTTTGGAGATGGAAATACAGGCTCTTTTTTTAATGGTTTTCATCCTTACACAAATGCAGGTTCATATACGATTAAATTAGTGGTAGAGGATCTTAATGGTTGTTTGGATTCTACTTTCAGTAACATTACTGTAAACCCTTCCCCTACAGCTGATTTAACTTATGTAACATCTGATCCATGTTATTTACCTATAGATGTTTTCTTTACTAACGAATCTTCAGGAGCTGTAGCTTTTGAATGGGATTTCGGAAATGGTCAAACTAGTACCATGACTCACCCCAACGCAGTTTATGACACTATTGGTATATACAACTTACAGTTAATAGCTAGTAATAGTTATAATTGTACAGATACCTTAAGTGAACCATTTTCAGTTTTTTACAATCAGGTTCCTGACGCTAATTTTTCTTTTGATGATACAGTTTGTTTGAGAGACACCTCATTTTTCAATTCAACTAGTTTATATGCTGATTCAATAGTTTGGAATCTTGGAAATGGGTTACAAAGAATAGGAGATAGTGTTTCAATGGTTTATGATACCCCAGGTCAATATACCATTACTATGTATGCTTATAACACGGGAAGTGGTTGTAGTGATACTGCTGTTGGAAATAGCTCAATGGTCATTTTACCAGCTCCAATAGCAGATTTTTCTTATAATCGGGAGTTTAGTTCTACTGAGCCAAGAGCTGGTGTAGTTGAATTTACTAATTTGAGTGTTGGAGCTACTATTTATTGGTGGGATTTTGAAAATGGAGATGGTACTAATAATCCTAATCCAACATATAATTACGCTTACAGTGATGATGGCACCCATACCTATGTGTTATATGCTTATAATGATGAGGGTTGTGTAGATAGTGCTTCAATGGAATTTGTGGTAAATTTCAGAAAGGCCCTTTATGTTCCTAATGCAATGTATGTTGGTCATCCAAATTTTGAGGTAAGCCATTTTGTTCCTAAAGGTGCTGGAATGGAAACATATCTTATCGAAATCTTTGATACTTACGGCAATGTAATATGGGAAAGTGATGCGTTAGATGATGAAGGTCGCCCTACAGGAGCATGGGATGGGACGTTTAGAGGAGTTACCGTAGAACAAGATGTGTATGTATGGAAAGTTGAAGCTACTTTTAAAGATGAAACACCATGGGAAGGTAAATACTACTGGGATGAAGATGTCATGAGAAAAACAGGAACAGTAACCGTAATTAGATAATGAAAAAGTTGTTATTCATATTGGTAATTATATTAAGCTTTAATTGCAAAGCTCAAGAGCCTGTATTCAGCCAATATTATTTTAACCCTATATATCTAAATCCCGCCTTAGCTGGCATTGATAACAACTTTAGAATATTTATGAATGGTAGAAATCAGTGGGGAAAAGTGCCAAGTAGTTTTAATACTAATTCAGTGGCATTCGACACGTGGGAAAATAACACGAATACTGCTCTATCTTTTATGTACTCAACAGGTGTTGAAGGTGAGGGTTTTCTCCGCACAAATAACTTTTTTGCTGGAGGTGCATACCGACTATTTGATGTTTTTCCGAGCCCTGTTGCATGGCAATTTGGTTTTCAGTATCAGAATATTGCTAAGCAGATTGATTGGTCTAGATTAGTTTTTAGCGATGAATTGGACCCTTACTTGGGGGATATTTATACTTCTAATTTTATAGCCCCGCTAGGAAATTCTTATAATACTAGTAATCTTGCTTTGGGAACGGTTTTAACATATCATATCAAAAGAGGAGCGAAGTCTCGCAGATTTCATTTACCTATAGATCTAGATGTTGAAATGGGACTAGCAGTTCATAATTTTATCCGAAGATCAAATGGGTTTATAAATGATATTGTTGATAATAACAGAAAATATACTCTCCATGGATCTATGCTTTGGCCTTTTAAAGGTAATTTAAGCGGCGCAATTAAACATTCAGCAGTATATGTAAATCAAGGGTTACTTTCTACTTTGCAGGTGGGTATTGCGGAAGCCTGGTTGTATCCATTACATTTAGGTTTATTTTATCGTCAACAGATGACAACTTTAGATACTGATTTAGACAAGTATGAGTCTGTTTATTTCATTTTTGGTTATCAACATGTGTTCGAGCGAAATAATTTAGGATTAACTTTTTCATACAGCCGTGACTTTACTGTTTCTGAATTAAGTGCTTCTACTAGTGGGACAAATGAAATTTCTATAATCATCGAAAGTATTGAAGGTGGGATTTTTTCTGGTCTTTTGAGAGCTAAACGTCACCAAAAGAAAAAATATCGATCAATTCCTTGTTACAGTAAATTTAATACTAGAGGTGGACTAAGCAATATGAAGTTTTAACCTGAAATAAGTTGACTAATCCAATTACTTTTTTTACTGCTATATACTATTGTCATTAAAAGCGATATGGTTAAATATGCAATAATGTATATTTCAGGAATATTAATGCTTTCATAAATACTCGTAACATCAGGATAGATATAAATAAGTAAGATTCCTAACCCAGTTTTTAGTATTTCTATGGGGAAACTCATTACAAAAGAGCCATCCATAAGCGAGGTAAATGACCAAACAGAAAGTATGAAAAATAGCCCATATAATATTAATGGTTGGTATCCAGCTAAAATATCTGTAAAGCTAGCTTGATCATAAGCCAAGTCTTTCCCAATGTAGCCTAACAAATAAATAAGATGAAATTGCATGGCTAGGTGTACCATTAATTGAAAGCTACTCCAAAACAAAAGCATAGGATTTGAATTAGAGTCATATTTTTCATAGCTGTAAGGATCTTCAATGGTTTCAATTGGGTTAGTTAGGGTAACATCATCCGGTCTCCAGCCCGTTGGCATAAACCAAATTTTAAATTTATTAACCCATTTTTTAGTATTCCAAGCGTCTTTAAAAAGTTGAATGAGATGAGCATAATTAATTATGATAGGATTCCATGTTCTTGCTGGTTTTTTAATTCCATATACAGGTGGTTCATCATCTAACTCTTCTTGGAAAGTCCCAAACCATTTGTCCCAGAAAATGAAAATAGAAGCATAGTTTTTATCAATGTATTTTTCATTAATAGCATGATGCACCCTATGATGTGAAGGAGTGACAATAATGTGCTCAAAAAATCCCATTCTTCCTATTAGCCTGGTATGATACCAGAACTGAGCAAATAAATGTAGCGGTAGTAAAATACTAATCACTTTAGGGGGTACACCCACTAGGGCCATAGGAGCATAGAGAAAAAAATAAACCTGAAATAAGTCTGAAATACTCTGTCTCAAGGCGCAGGCTAAATTAAACTCTTCACTACTGTGGTGTATTACGTGTTTGTTCCAAAGAATATTAAACTCGTGGTTCCATCTGTGAGACCAATAATAAGCAAAATCTATTCCTAGAAATGCTATAATGTAAACGTACCAATTACTTCCAATTTCAAAAACTTTAATGTAATCAAACATCCATTGGTAACTGATGATGACCACAGAAAGTTTGAGTATGCTTTTTACATTGTTTGTCATTCCTGAGCTAACGCTTGATATGGTGTCCCTAGGGTTATAAATGGATTTTTTCATCCATTTACCAATGACCCACTCAATAGCCATGGTTACCATAAAGAAAATCATGGCATATTTAACAGCTATAGTATAATCAGACATATTAATAAAATTAATAAATTATCAGTAACCTATATTTTTTGTTAATTCAGATTTGCTTAAAACAAAATTTCCAGTTCCAAAAGCAACTTCAACGCCCTGTTCGTTAAAGAGGGAAGATTGGGCTGTGAAAAGGTTTTTTGAACTGAACTTTACTTTCCCAATGGCATGAATTTTACCTCTTTTAACAGGTTTTAATATATTAATTTGAAAAGAGGTGGTAAGTATAAAATATTCCTTTACAATTGAACTTACAGAAAAATATGCCGCATCATCTAGTAATTTGAAATAAACGCACCCGTGTATGGCGCCAAGAGCGTGGAAATATTTTTCAGAAACATCCAAACTAATTTTTGCTTCCCCTTCTTTTATTAATATCGTTGAACTATCAAACACAATAGAATTAATATTTGCTTTCAAATACATTTCTTCTAATTTTTTGAAATGATTTTTCATTATTGATCGAATTTTTTAAAAAATATGTAACAAAAAAAACATAAAAATAATAAATCATTAAGTCCAAATGTGGCATAAAAAAAACCGGTCATAAAATCCAAATCAAATAGACTTTTGAGCGTATAGTCTTTAGTGAAGTACCAATAGCACCACATGGCAACATAGGTTGTTTTTTCTAAAGCAAAAACACCTACAATCCATCTGTTTTTTTGATAATGATTCGAAGTAGCTAAAAAAGCAAGCCCCCAAACTATGATTAAAATAAGTCCTGAACTGGAAATAATTGTGGGATCAATTTGGACAAGCGATTCGTTAGTAAAAAATCGGCTTAATGTAAGTGTACCCAGTATATTTACGGCTCCAGCTAAATAAAAAAGGTTTTTAATGTATTTCTCTTTCATGATTACAATGTATTAAAATAAAATTCATGAAAGCAAATAAATTCAGAGAGTTCTGCTCAACTGATTTGCATAGGTAGCTCCATCAAAAGAACTTTTGAAGATTTTTCAGCAGTAAATTCAATTTCATCAGTATCCCATGTTCCATATCCGTCTCTTTTCTCTAATGAATGATTATCAATGTTTAATTTTCCTTCGATTACGAATAAATAAACCCCATTTTCTTTTTTGTGAAGAGAGTAAGTTTCAGTAGTTGGTTTATCATATTCGCCTATATTAAACCACGCATTTTGATGAATCCATACCCCGTCATCGTCTTTATTTGGGGATAGTACTTGGTATAGACTATTTTCTTTAGCTAATGATCTTATAGCGATTTGATCGTATCTAGGTGTTACGTTTCTTTTATTGGGAAATAGCCAAATTTGAAGTAGTTTGCAATAATCCCCTTTATTTGCATTGAATTCACTATGTGTTATTCCCGTGCCAGCGCTCATGACCTGAATGTCACCATTTTTAATGATGGTCCCATTTCCCATATTGTCTTTGTGTTCTAAATCACCCTCTAAAGGAATAGTGATGATTTCCATATTGTCATGAGGATGAGTTGGAAATCCCATTGCAGGAGCAATGGTGTCGTCATTTAAGACTCTTAGCACACCAAAGTGCATTCTTTCAGGATTGTAATAATTAGCAAAGCTAAAAGAGTGATTTGCTTGAAGCCAGCCGTGGTTGGCATGGCCTCTCGTGTTTGCCTTGTGAAGTACACTGTTCATGGTTTTAGATTCATTATTGGGTAAATGGTTAAAACCTACCTGATCAATCATTTTGTCATAAGTGGAGATAAAGGTAGGATTCTTAGCGGATAGAACAGAAGGAGCAGTAATTCCTAATGCTCCCAACGCCATAGACTTTTTTAAAAAATCTTTTCTTTTCATTATACAATAATATGAAACGAGATAATCAAATTAATTAATGTAGATTAATTTACTGATTTTGATTTTATAATAAAAGGAAATTTAGCTGATATCACCAATGTATATTCCAAGAGCAAGAGCAGTTTTGACCAGAGAATCATCTAATTCTACTTCTTTGTATGTTTCAATTCCCATTTGAATCGGGAAGTCAACCACTTTTCTGTCATTCCACGCTACCATACGATCAAACTTTTTTTGAGCAAGTAGGTCAACAGCATAAACTCCAAATGCAGAAGCTAAAATCCGATCTTGTGTAGATGGTGGCGCTCCTCTTTGTACGTGCCCAAGTGTGGTTACACGACATTCAATATTGGTTTTATTCATGATTTTTGAAGCAATATAGCTACCAATTCCACCTAATCTGGTTTCTCCATCAGCAAATTTTACGGTGCTATTTTTACCATTCTCCTGTTTCACGGCTTCAGCAACTACAATTAGGGAATGTTTAATTCCATAAGAGTTGAGCTGTTTCAGTTTTTTAATTATACCATCAATAGTGTAATTAATTTCAGGTATAAGTATCACATCAGCTCCACCTGCAATACCTGCATTTAACGCGATATGTCCTGCATCTCTTCCCATAACTTCTAAAATCATGGTTCTACTGTGACTTGCTGCAGTAAATTGTAAATTGTCAAGCGCATTGGTGGCTACATCAACAGCGGTATGAAATCCTATAGAACTTTCGGTAGCACCTACATCGTTATCTATCGTTTTTGGAATAGCTACAATATTTAAATTTCCTTTGTTAGCAATCTCTTTAATGATTTTCATGCTTCCATCACCACCAATTACGATTAATCCATCAAGGCCCAGTTCGTGGTATCCACCCACAATTTCCGTTGTTCTATCTTTAAATGTCCCATCTGGCATGGGGTATTTAAATGGATTACCTTTGTTTGTAGTTCCTAAAAAAGTACCTCCTTGTCTAATTAAATTCCCTGAAAAAGTACCATAATCTAACTTGATATATCTAGGAGGTCTTTCCATAAGGCCTACAGTGCCTTCCAAAATTCCGTAAACATCAAGATTATATTTTTCCTTAGCTCTGTAAAATATAGATCTTACAGCAGCGTTTAGCCCACCACAGTCACCACCACTCGTTAGTATTCCAATTCTTTTCATAGTGTAAAATTAACAATAAGTTTATTTCTTTCACAAGATGATGAATTATTTTTAAGTATTTTCATTTCACTTTTGATCCGTTTGAGACCTTTCTTTCTGGCTCAAGGATTACAACATCGTTGTTTTGCTCATTAGTGGACCCTAACAAAAGAAAGTCACTTTTCATATTGGCAATTTGTTTTTTCGGAAAATTTAATATCCCAATGACTTGTTTTCCTACCAATTCTGGGTGCTGATATAAACTAGTTATTTGAGCAGATGTTTTTTTGATACCCAAAGGGCCAAAATCAACATGAATGATAAAAGAGGGTTTGAAAGTCTTTTCATTAATCTCTGAATGAATTACAGTTCCCACTCGAATATCTATTTTTTCAAAATCACTCCATTCTATTAGTTTTTTTTCCATGGTATTTTATTTCGGGTATTTTAATCAGCTAAGTATTAAGTTTATGCAAGCTCTACTATTAATAAGAGTAGAGGTGAACATAAATAAAGGTATTAGACCAATTTGTTTTTAAAAAAAAAATTTTGAAAAAAAATATCCAAGATTTAAATTGACTATTACATCAGCTAAGAAAGTAGCTAAATATGCCTCTGTACATGGTGTAATTCTTATTACCAATTTCAAGTTAGATTAGCCTAAATGCCTACGTTTTATCAAAACATATTCTATATTCTAAATTAAAATAATTTTATTTGTGTAGTTATTATAAGCGATATGAATATACAGGATATTGTTAAAGGAGGTGATGAGAGAATTAGTTTGAATGAGAATGGACTAAATAAATATCATGGAAATCCCCTAATATATGAAGGTGTTTTTAACAGGGGTTCTTGCACGATGTCCAACCTAAATGTGGATAGTAAACGTGCAGTTGATAATATGATTGATCGTTTAAAAGTTGAGGATTATGATAAGTTATTACATAATCAGCAAAAGCAGCTTAAAAAATTAATTCTTAGAAATTCAAAGTACGATTTTGATATTTTTTATGGTCCTTCTGGAAGTGATTTGTGCTATTTTCCAATCATGTTCTCAAGGATTATGAATCCTGAAAAGCCTATTTTCAGTATAGTTACTTGTCCTGAAGAATTAGGTACGGGATCTAATACTGCTATTCTAGGAAAATACTTCTTTGGAACAAATCAGTTTGAAGAAAATGTGATTAAGGGTGATCCTATCCATCCTGAGGTTAAAATTGCTCAACAAGCGTTTCCAGCAAGAGATGATGATGGGAACATTCTCAATCATAAAACTGATATTCTAGATGTAATTGATCAAAAAAGCAAAACACACCAGGTTATAGCTAACCTCGTAATAGGAAGTAAATCTGGAATTGTAGATAATATATCCATGATACCCAGAGCAAATCCAGACGTGTTCTGGGTAATCGATGTTTGTCAAATGAGAACCACGGCAAAATTGATTAATTCATTAATCAGATTAAATTGTATGGTTTTATTAACAGGGTCCAAATTTTATCAATCACCGCCATTTTGTGGTGCTGTTTTGGTGCCCAAAACCTTATCATCTAAACTTACTAACATTACAGATAAAGCAGTAGAGCCATTCAAAACTATTTTTAGTACATCTGATATTCCTATAGAACACCCTTTACTCAGAAGTAAGTTCAGAGAAAATAAAAATTACGGTACCCTCCTTAGGTGGGAGTGTGCGATTTCAGAAATGAAACTTCTTTCTTTTTATGGCGAAGATATGGTTACCACAGCTGTAGATAGGTGGAATGCATTTGTCATAAGTCATCTGCAGTTAAATTCAGATTATTTTGAATTAATGCCAGATCAATCTATTACTAACAGATCAATTATTTCTTTTAATGTAAAACACCCCGATGGTTCTTTATTGTCAGATGAAGAATTAAGAGTATTGTATATGAAGATTTGCGCTAATGAAAGAGATGACCTGGATAATTACAAGAAGATAATCATTGGACAACCAGTTAAGTATGAAAATATGTCCTTTATAAGATTAGCTCTTGGATCTTTTAATGTAAGAAGACTAATAGCCAGCGATTTTAACTTTTCGCATGATAAAAAGTTGATTCAAATTATCATTAAGGAGTTAAAGAAACAATATTGGTCTTGATGTATCAAATTTGCATTTTTTTCGTTCATAGATTCTATGACCAATAAATCAGATTATAAAATATTTTGTAATCAACATGATTTGCCGATATTTTATCAACCTTGGTGGTTAGATGTGGTTTCAAAGAATTGGGATGTAGTTGTTTACAAGAAATCAAATCAAATTTTTGGAGTATTTCCATATGAAATCAAGAAAAAATGGGGTTTGACTTATCTTATTCCCCCAATCTTAACTCCCCAACTGGGTCCATGGCTAGCTTACCCAGAGGGACAAAAAAATAATACGAAATTGGGATATGAAAAAGAAATATACTCCTATCTAATAGATAATCTGCCAAAAAATCAATTATCGATTGTTAAATTATCACCTTCATTATCAAATACACAACCTTTTCAATGGAAAAAATATGAAACCTCAGTAAAATATACCTTTATTTTGGATTCAATCAAGGGGAAAAGTGATGATGTATATAATGGATTAAGTTCTTCAACCAGAAAAAACATAAAAAAGGCCACAAAGCTGATTAATGTGGATACTTCAAATGACGTAGAAGTATTAATAGATTTATCAAACCAAACATTTTCTAGACAAGGATTGGAAAATCCATATTCAGCTAACACGGTTAAGACACTATTTGAAGAAATTCAAAAAAAGAAATCAGGAAAGTTGCTAATTGCTAAAGATGAACAAAGTAATATTCACGCTGCTATGCTTTTGATATGGGATAATCAAGCTGCTTATTACTTAATAGGGGGTGCAGATAATAGGTTCCGAAATAGTGAAGCCATGAGTTTATTAATGTGGAAATCAATTAAATTGGCATCAGATATGGTAGATATTTTTGATTTTGAGGGTACCATGGTAGAGTCTGTAGAGCGCTTTTTTAGAGGTTTTGGTGGTGTTCAAACCCCTTATTACCAGTTAGTGAAGGCTACCCCGAAATGGTTAAGATCAATATTTAAATTTAGATTAGATATCCGTTGATTTCCAACGCTAAATGAAATAATCCTAATTTATTTTAAATCATTTGTTTGAAATTTGTTAATTGATTGTGGATTATACGGTCTCTTTATATAACTCATTTGTTCATTTTTAATCTAATTTTAAGTTATAATTAATTGTATGCGTAAGAAGATATTACTGTTAGGTTCAGGTGAACTAGGTAAAGAATTTGTAATTGCTTGTCAACGGCTTGGTCAATATGTGATTGCTGTCGACAGTTATCCAGGGGCTCCTGCCATGCAAGTGGCCCATGAAAATGAAGTGATTAATATGCTTGATGGAAATGAACTAGATCGTATAGTAGAAAAACATCAACCAGATTTTATTGTCCCAGAAATTGAGGCCATTAGGACGGAACGGTTTTACAACTATGAAAGTGATGGATATCATGTGGTTCCGAGTGCAAAAGCTGCAAATTATACCATGAATAGAAAAGCTATAAGAGATCTTGCAGCAGATGATCTTGGGCTTAGAACAGCACCTTTTAGATACGCAAAAAGTGTAGAAGATCTTGAAAATGGTGTAGCCTACTGTGGTTATCCTTGTGTTGTGAAACCTTTAATGTCAAGTTCTGGAAAAGGTCAATCTGTAATAAAGAGTCAGGAGGATATTGAACATGCATGGAATTATGCAGTAGAAGGGTCAAGAGGTGATTTGCAAGAGGTAATTGTAGAAGGATTTATTGATTTTGATTATGAAATTACCTTATTAACAGTGACGCAACACAATGGAAAAACACTGTTTTGTCCACCAATTGGACATAGACAAGATAGGGGAGATTATCAAGAAAGTTGGCAGCCTATGCCTATGGACCCAGTTCGTCTTCAAGAAGCAGAGGAAATGGCTGATAAAGTAACTAAAGCACTTGGTGGTGCTGGTATATGGGGAGTTGAATTCTTTATCACAAAAGATGCTACTTATTT
>CACAYQ010000030.1 GCA_902536695.1 uncultured Bacteroidota bacterium
CTCACAGCAGAACAACGATTATTTCAGCATATACAGAAGTCAAAACACGACAGAATGGAGTGCAGTAGGAGAGATAGAAGGAGCAGGAAATACGAGTACACAGATGACCTATAATTGGGTAGATAATAATCCAATGAGTGGATATAATTATTACAGACTGGTACAGACGGATTATGACGGTACATCAGAGGGTTTTGAACCGATAGCGGTGAGATGTGAATCAGCACCTGTAGATGGATACAGCGTGTATCCGAATCCAGCGGATGGATTATTGAATATAGATCTAGAGTTAGAGAACTACCAAGGCGATGATGTATCGATAGAAGTAATAGACATCAATGGCAAAATCATACAATTACAACAAATCCAGCTCACAAGAGGATACAACCACTTAGAAGTGGACCTATCAGAAATCCCAAGTGGAGTATACATGATCAACTTTACAGGTACGAAAGATTACATCAAAGAATCACGCATAGTGAAACAATAAATAAACCTATTTCGAAAAAAACAAAAGCCTTCCAGTCTTGGAAGGCTTATTTAGTTTAAATCATTCAAATAGAACGGTCATTTCAACTCGTCTATTTTTTTGTCTTCCTTCTTCAGTATCGTTATCCGCTATGGGTTTTTCTTCACCGAAGTATTGAATAATAAGTCGTTCAGTATTTACTCCCCTTTGTTCTAAGAACGCTCCCACTGCGGTAGATCGTTGCTTGGAAAGAATTAAATTATTCTTAGCAGATCCAACATCATCTGTATGTCCCGCTATTAGTAATTTCCATTCCGATTTTTTAATTAACAGCAGGGCTAATTCTTCTAGTGACGGGAAAGAAACTTCTTTGATAATATCTTTTCCAGATTCAAATTCTAAGGCTTCAAACGCTGTATTAATAATTTCTTGCTCTTCTTCTTCAATAAGTGGACAACCATTATTTGATTTAGCCCCAGGCGTGTTCACACAATCATCGTCTTTATCAAGTACTCCATCACCATCTGTATCCTTGTATGGGCATCCGTTGTTAGACTTAGGACCCGCATTTTTAGGGCAATCGTCTTCTTTATCAAGTACTCCATCACCATCAGTATCAGGCCATGGACAACCTCTGTTTTCTTCTGGACCTGGTTGATCAGGGCATTCATCTAAATAATCAATAATTCGGTCATGATCTGTGTCTGGACATCCATTGTATTCAATAGGTCCAGCTTTGAAAGGACAAAGGTCTTCAGAATCTTTTAATCCGTCTCCATCACTATCTGGACAACCACTAAACTTCTCTAAACCAGCAATTTTAGGACAATCATCGTTTTTATCTATGATTTTATCTCCATCGGTATCTGGACAACCGTTATACTCGGCTAATCCTTTTTCCATTGGGCAGTCATCGTCTTTATCTATGATTTTATCTCCGTCTCTATCTGGACATCCTTTAAATTCTACTAATCCAGAATCTTTTGGGCAAGCATCTTCACTATCAACAATGCCATCATTGTCGGTATCAGGGCATCCTTTAAATTTCCAAATGCCAGCTACTTCCGGACACTCATCATAATGATTAGATACCTTATCTTCATCAGTATCTTTTGGGTGTTTATTAAATACCCATAATCTAAGACCAGCGTAAACATTGGCGCCTCTTATATTTTTGTCCTTGCCAGGAGCAAATATAGGTTTGACATCTGCAACACCAAAAAATAAAGGACCAGCTCTCAACCCAATCCCTGTTCTAAAGCCAAACATTCCACTGTAAGAAATGGGGAGAGATAACCCAAAAAATTTGTGATCATATCTAGGGGTAATGGAAAAGCTACTTGGGTACCTTACTTTTGTGGCATTACTATTTCGCTGAAAGGCAAGTACAGTTCTGGCATTTATATAGAGATCTTTCCAAATGTGATAATCCACATCTGCATTAATATGAGTGGGTAAGTTCATTCTGTAGAAACTCAGTTGTTGGCCTGCTGTATAATTAACATCTACATTTGGGTCAGCGACTAGGCTTGTAACAACACTATCGAAGGTTGAAAATCCTTGCACAGCACCAAAGGGTTCTAAATCAAAATTGATCAAATTAGCCGTAAAGTCTCGACATTCTTCTGCTTTATTGTACTTCATAGAGCCTACGTCATTTAATGCAAAAGAGGCTCTTAATTTGTATTTGTTTTGGTCTCTTCTCCATAGGTTCGTTTCTCCATCCATGTCATACTTGAAGTTTTTCCAGTCAGGTCTCCACTCATATACAACACCCAAATCCATTCCTAAACCTAAACTAGAAGAAAATAAGTCAGCATTTTTTATGTTTCTGTTATCAACAACTTGAGCAGCATTTTGGGAGTACCCATAGCTAAAATTTCCATTTAATTGATTAACAATACTGTCATTTAAAAAGTCATAATCTATTTCGTCAGCAAAAAGATAAAATGAGCCCATTCCTCTAAGGAATTTTAATTTACCACCTGCTTTTAGAAAGTGCTCGCCATCATCTTTAACTACTTGGGCATAATTAAAGTTGTATTCCATCCAAGAATTTAGCGAAACATTAAGTAATTCGTCTGACAGTGGATTATTCCATAATGTACTGTAATCAAGCTCTTTTACGGCTAAGGTCAATAACTCCTGCGAAATGTGGTCAATGTTCATTATGGTCCTGTGCTTTACTTGTATACCCAATGAAATTTTCCTATTTACGGTAAACATCAGATTTAAAAGGTCAATATTCTCATTGAAAATTCCACGATAGGATTGATTTCCCAACTCACTGGGATCAGTTACAAAGAAGTTTCCTCTAAACTGGGATTGATAGTATGCTGCAGAATCTGCCGCAACAAAAGCTCCAAAATCTGGGTCGTTTCTCCAAGCTGAATCAAGTGGATTGTCGGAAGTAAAAGAAGCGATCCATCCATTTGGCATGCTCTTGGTATTCATGTAAACATAATTATTGAAAAATGATATAGAACCATTTATTGATAAATCCTCTTTCATCCGGTTATCAGCAATATTTGCGGGATTGTAATCTATTCCTAAGGCTCCACTGTAATTACTTTGATTAAGTCCTAAATATTCCTGACCATAAAAATTTACTGAACATATTAATAATAAAAATAAGAGATTTTTCTTCATAGCTTGGAATTTAATTTTAGTCGTTTATTGTACAAATGTAAACGTTTAAAGCATATCAAGCTATTCATAAAAATCATTAACCTGATTCCTAGGCCCTGCGAGCACAACTAATGCACAGTGAGGATTCAGGCATTAACATTAGTCTGGCTTCTTGAATAGCTTGTTCACATAGCGTACAAAATCCAAATTTGGGTTCACCAATTCTGCTAAGGGCCAAGTTTAACTTCTTTTGTTTTTCTGCCGCATTTCTTAGTAGTCTATCATTTATGCTTTTGTTATTAATGGCATCCATTCTGCTAATTCTACCAATCGCATTTTCTGGCTCAATAGGGGCAGCTAGTTTTTTAATTTCTTCAATTTCTGTTTCAAGCTGTGCTATTTTATCTAGTATGGTCTTTTTTAACTTCTTTTTATTCATAAGTCCATCTAATTTAATACTTTAATTTCTTAAATATTTCTGTTTGTTTGAATTCCTAAAACCTATACCGCATGCTGAACCGCTTCCAAATGAGCAAGTTGACGCAACGTATAAAAAGCTTCGTTTAAAAGTATTTGTGGGTATATTTTTGGGTTACGCATCGTATTATTTAGTCCGAAAAAATTTCTCACTGATCAAACCAGATTTAATTGAAATGGGTTGGGATAAAGCCGACCTTGGGCTTGTTGGGGCAGCCTTATCCATCGCCTACGGTATTTCTAAGTTTGTAATGGGAAATGTATCTGATAGAAGTAATCCAAAAGTGTTTTTAACCTTAGGCCTGATGGGCTCCTCTTTGATCATGTTGTACTGGGGATTTTCCGATTGGGTTTTTGCTTCTTTGACGGCCATGGTGGTCTTGAACTTTTTAAACGGTTGGTTGCAGGGTATGGGTTGGCCAGCTTGCGGAAGAACATTGTCGCATTGGTTTAGCTTAAAAGAACGAGGTACCGTAGTGTCGTTTTGGAATGTAGCCCATAATGTGGGTGGGGCACTAATGCCCATTCTATTTGTATGGGGATTAAGTCTATTTAGTAACGATTTTAAAGCGGCCTTTTACTTCCCTGCTATCGTTTCCGTAGTGATGGTTTTTGTAGTATACAAATTAATGGAGGATACCCCTCAGTCTAAGGGGTTGCCACCTGTTGAAGTGTATAAAAACGATAAAGCTGGGGCAGTAGGTCAATTGGAAAAAGAGCTGTCCTCAAAAGAGATATTCCTGCAATATGTATTAAATAACAAATGGATATGGCTCATTGCTTTTGCAAACGCATTCATTTATTTGATTCGTTACGGGGTGCTGGATTGGGCACCAACCTATCTTTCGGAGGTTAAAGGGTTTGATAAAACAGCCTACAGCTGGGCATTTGCTAATTATGAACTAGCCGGAATTCCAGGCACCATATTATGTGGTTATCTTAGTGATAAGTGGAGCAGAGGTCATCGCGCTCCCATTACCATCATTTACATGGTATTGGTCATGGTATTCACCTTTATATATTGGAAGAATCCAGCAGGGAATCCAACTGTAGATTTAGTAGCACTATTTGCCATAGGATTTCTCATATACGGCCCGGTGATGATAATTGGCGCTTTTGCGTTAGACTTGGTACCTAAAAAAGCGGCAGGAACGGCAGCAGGATTTACAGGTCTATTTGGATACTTAGGTGGTGCACTCAGTGCTGAACTAATCATTGGTGCAGTAGCCGATCATTTCGGTTGGGATGCCTGTTTTATCCTTTTAATCATAGGCTCAGCACTAGCTATAGGAATAATGGCGCTAACGTTAAAAAGAAAGGTAGTAGAAGCTTAAGACTTTTGTTTTTTACTTCCTTTATATAAGGGTAAATGAACCAGTTTAGTTTCTATGGGCCCGTTGTAAAGTTTGATTCTTCTTTTAGGTCTCAATCCTAAATGTTTAATGGCTTCTAAGTTTCCGCTTAAAATCCAAGCGTCACAACCTTCCCAGAAATGTTTTAAACGACTACCTATATCATTATAAAAAGAGTGAATTTTATCTTGTGGTAAACGGACATTGTAAGGAGGGTTCATGACCAACATGGCTTTATCAACTGGTTTTTGGAGTTGAAAAAAATTAGCTTCTTTTATTATGGCATCGTTTGGTGAAATTTGATTGAGATGTGTTCTTGTGGCAAATACCAATTTGTTCAATTTATCGTACCCATATAATTTGGGTTGTAGGGTGTTTTTAGCTTTTTCAGCTTCAGCTTTTAATTTTTCCCAGAGCTTATGATCATAGCTCTGATGCTTCACAAAACCAAACAGGGGACGCAACAAACCAGGAGCAATGTGTTGAGCTTGAATTAGCGCTTCACATAGAAAGGTGCCTGACCCACACATCGGATCAATTAATGGGGTATTAGGCTCCCAATCGGAAAAGGTCAATATGCCCGCAGCAAGTACTTCATTGAGTGGAGCTACACCAGTGATAGATCGATATCCTCTTTTGTAAAGGGGTTCACCTGAAGTGTTCCACAGCAAATGGACATGATCTTGCGTAACACGAACCAAAAAACGTTGATCCGGATTTTCCCTATCTACGTTTGGCCTCTTTCCAGTTGTTTTTTTGAATTGGTCTACAATGGCATCTTTAACTCGTAAAGCCACAAATTTGGAATGATTAAAGTGGGTGGAATGCACAACGCTATTCAGCATGAAGGTTTCATGGAGTGTAAATTCTTTAGTCCAATCATATTGATAGGCGCCCTTGTATAATTCCTTTTCGTTTTTAGCTTGGTAACGATGTAATTCAACCAATACATCTAAGGCCAATCGACACCAAAGATTAAGTAAATAAATTTCCTTTTTTCCTCCTTCAAGATAAACGGCTCTTTTACCAATATTGGGTGTTGTTCCCGTAATGTGATTTACCTCTCTAGCGAGTATGTCCTCAAAACCGGCATATGTCCTTACTACGATATTCATGATTTGTCCTCATCCTCTTCGTCCATCTCTTCAAAATCTACATAAAGATCATCTTCAAGGTCCACTTTTTCGGTAGATTGACTTCCAGCTTGATGGTTCATTTTCTCAAACTCTTTCATCACATGATCTAGTGGATTCTTCTTTTGGGGAGGTTCTTTACCTGACAATTTTAAGAACAAAAGCTGGGTGTAAACTACTCCACGTTGAATCATGCTAAGCATGAAAATGATCCCAGCAAAACCAAAAATCCACTTTAATATGGGTGCTTGATAAATATCGTCAATGGTCGTTAAAAACCAGTAATTAACGGGGTTGTAGTTTAAGAAATAACCCACTGATTCAGGTAATCCCACACATGCAGCATACACCACAATGGAAATGCCTACAAGATGTTTTTCATAGGTTAATTCGTTTGTTTTTTGTAGTGGATTTCCAAACTTAAAATTGGTGGAAACGGACGCAGCAAAGCGGAATAAGTTTTGTTTTTTATTGAGCTTTCCAGCTAAGTAAAGAGTTAGAATTAATCCACCACTGATTAGTACACCCCAAACGACAGAAGGTTGGTCATTTTGGTCAGCCAAGAATTGAACGGCAGTAGAATAGGTAATGGTGCTGATAAATAAATAACGGATGGCTTTAATGCTATGGTCCACAGCAAAATGTTGCTTCAACCCAAATAATAACGTCTTGGGTAGTTGTACCAAAAACCACCAAATAAAGTTAAATACCATGTAAACAATACACAGGTAGAAAATATATTCAAGTACAATCATTGAGCGGCAAATATACTTGAATACAAATCAAAAGCACCATAAAACAGAAATAACAACCTTTTGTATATATTCGCAATTCAATTCAATATCATGAGAAAAGCAACCCAAAGTTTATTTCTATTATTTCTTTTATCCGTCAACATATTGCATGCTCACGAAGGCATGTGGATTCCTTCTCTACTGAAAGTTTTAGAAGGTCAAATGCAAAGTGAGGGAATGCAAATTACAGCTAAAGATATTTACAGCATCAATCAGTCTAGCCTCAAAGACGCTATTGTTCACTTTGGTGGAGGTTGTACGGCAGAGGTAGTCAGTAAAAAAGGATTGATTTTAACCAATCATCATTGCGGTTACAGTCAAATTCAACAACACAGTTCGTTAGAAAATAACTTGTTAAAAAGTGGGTTCTGGGCCATGTCGATGAAAGAAGAATTAAAAAACCCTGGTCTTACAGCTACTTTTATTGTTCGGATTGAAGATGTAACAGAAAAGGTATTAAGTGGAGTTAAAGACCAAAATAGTAATGTAGGCAATAAAACCATGTTATCCAACATCAAAGCCATCGAAAAGGCAGCGGTTAATCAACCTAATTACAAAGCATCTGTAAAGCCTTTTTATTATGGCAACAAATATTTCATGATTGTCTCTAAAACTTATAAAGACGTTCGCTTAGTGGGAGCTCCACCTAGTGCTATGGGTAAATTTGGAGGCGATACAGACAATTGGGTTTGGCCAAGACACACATGCGATTTTTCCATGTTTAGAATCTATGCCAATAAAGAAAACGAGCCAGCTGAAATTTCAGATGATAATGTTCCTTATAAAGCGGCTAGAGCTTTAGATATAGCCATTGATGGGGTAAAAGAAAATGATTTTACCATGGTGTTTGGTTTCCCTGGGAGAACATCTCAATACCTGACTTCTAAAGCAGTAGAAAATTACATCGCTAAATTACTGCCAGCCAGAATTGAAATGCGAAAAAACAGCTTAAGACACATTGATGCAGCTATGGCAATGGATGAGGCAACCTATATTAAATATGCTTCAAAACAATCCAGAATAAGCAACGCCTATAAAAAATGGATTGGACAAGATTTGGGCCTAAGGAAAAAAGAGGCGGTGAATAAAAAGCTTAATCTTGAAAAAGATTGGGTAACAAAGGGTAAAGGGAATAAAGCATTATTAAATGAACTTTTTGAGTTGGAAAATAAAAAAGTGGAGGCTCAAATGGCATACAATATGTTTGTAGAATTTTACTACTACGGGCCTGAGATGATGAGATGGGCCACAGGGTTTAATAAATTGACCAACTCCAAAGAATTTGACAAAGAGGCGAAGAAGAAATTGAAAAACATGCAGAATTTTTTCAAAAATTACGATGTCAATATCGATAAAAAGGTTTTTGCTTCGTTAGTTCCTGTATACTTAAAGCATGTCAAAAAAGAGATGCTTTCTAAAGAGTTAACGGATTTGGTTAATAAATATCCATCTAGTGAAGCAATGGTGGAAGCACTCTATAAAAAAAGTAAGTTGCACAATAAAGAACAAGTAGAGAAATTGCTACAAGGAAGTCAAAAATCGTTTAAAAAGAAATTAGAAAAAGATCCTATTTATAATTTGGCGCAAAGTCTATTAACGCATTTTTTAAATGAGGTTAGACCTAGTTTCAGTCAAATGACACAAGACGAAGAAAAGCTGATGAAAAGTTTTGTAAAAAGTTTGATGATGGCTTATCCAGAGAAATCATTTTGGGCTGATGCAAATTCTACATTAAGACTAACGTATGGTAAAGTGGAAGGTTCAGCACCAAGAGACGGTATGCAATATACTTGGTTCACTACTATGGATGGAATTATTGAAAAATACAACACCGGTGAAGCCGACTTTGAGGTGCCTCAACGTCTTTTAGATCTGTATGAAGAGAAGAATTATGGCCAATACGGAACAGACGGAAAGTTACATGTTTGCCTCCTTGGTTCTAATCACACAACAGGTGGAAATTCTGGTAGTCCAGCGCTAGATGCGTATGGTAGATTAGTTGGGATCAACTTTGATCGCAGCTGGGAAAGTACGATGAGTGATGTGCTTTTCGATAAAGATATTTGTAGAAATATCATGGTTGACATCAGATATGTACTTTGGGTTATTGATATCTATGCGGGTGCTGGACACCTGGTGAAAGAAATGAATCTACTCAGAAACTAATTATTCCCCTTTATACACGGGTTTTCGCTTTTCAAAAAAAGCATTTATACCTTCCTGATGATCATAACTCGCTGCTGCTTTTTTTTGAAGCTCTTTCTCAAGATCAAGCTGTTGTTGTAAATCATTACTTTCTGAAGCTTTAAGCATATGTTTTATGTAACCAATACTTTGGGTGGGCATTAAGCTGATCCTTTCGATGAAATTGATCGCTTCTTGCAATCCATCAGCGTCATCTACACATTTATAAATCATGCCCATGCGCTCTGCATCTTCAGCGCTTACCTTATCACCACTCATCATAAGTGCAGCTGCTTTTTGCTTTCCAATGGCTCTAGGTAAAGTAAAACTACCACCGGTATCGGGGACTAATCCAATATTAATAAAGGACTGAATAAATTTAGCCGTTTTTGCAGCTAATGTAATGTCACATGCTAAAGCTAAATTGGCACCTGCGCCAGCTGCCACCCCATTTACATAACAGACTACAGGTTTTGTACTGTTACTTATTTGGATGCAAATTGGATTGTAGGTATGATCAATAATTTCATCAATGCTGGGTCCATTTTTTCTAGTCGCTTCTTCCAAGTCTTGACCAGCACAAAATGCTCTTCCAGATCCAGTAATCAAAATAGCCCTAACATGTTTGTCTTCAACAGCATTTCTAAATGCAGACAAAAAATCGTCAGCCATCTCATAATTGAAGCTATTAAGCACGTCAGGTCTATTTAAAGAAATAATGTCGTAGCTGTTTTTCTTTTCAACTAATATGTTTTTATAATCCATATTTATTTTTTAGTGTAGTATTATGTAACAATTTTTATTATTACAAAAAAAATAATAATTTTTGCAAGCTTCAAATTAAATTATTATGCCAGAATTTCATTCGCTTAAAGTAAAAGAAATCGTTAAAGAAACAAACGACACGGTTTCGGTTTCTTTCCAAGTTCCTGAAGATCTTAAAGAAGCATATGCTTTTACGCCAGGACAATACCTTACTTTAAAGCTGACAATTAATAACGAAGAACAAAGAAGATCTTATTCCATCTGTTCATCATCTGCTGAAGACATTACAGTTGCCGTAAAAAGAGTAGAAAATGGACTAGTGTCCTCCTATTTAAACGAAGTATTGAAAGAAAATGATGAGATGGAGGTAATGACTCCTGAGGGTAATTTCACGTTAGAAACAGACCAAGCAAAAAAAAGGAAATTTGTGGGTTTTGCTGCGGGTTCTGGAATTACACCCATAATGTCTATGATCAAGGAATTGAGTATGGACGAGACTGAAACAGTGTTCACGTTATTTTACAGTAACAAAATGGAAAGTGATGTTATTTTTAAACATCAACTTGACAAGTTAGCAGGTGATAACCTCAAAATTAACTACATCTACACAAGACAAAAACTAAACAATCCACTATTAGAGGGTAGAATAGATAAATCAAAAGCAACGGAGTTAATAAAGGCAGATTTATCTTGTTTAAATGCAGATGCTTTCTATCTATGTGGTCCTGAAGAAATGATATTTAATGTGAAATCGGCTCTAGAAGAATTTGGAGTACTGAATACGAAAATCAAATTTGAGTTATTTACAACTCCTGTTCTTATGGCAGAAAAGCCAAAACAACAAGAAGCAGATGAAAATTTCGATGGGGAAGCGTTAGTTACAGTAATCTATGATGATGAAGAGATAGATTTTAATTTAAATAAAGACGGTGATACCATTTTAGATGCAGCAATGGATAACGATGTGGACGTTCCTTTTTCATGTAAAGGAGCAGTTTGCTGTACTTGTAAAGCAAAAGTTACAGAAGGAAAAGTCACCATGGATGCTAATTATGCCCTTTCAGATCAAGAAGTGGAAGACGGCTATGTTTTGGCTTGTCAATCACATCCTGCAAGCGCTAAAGTAACTTTAGATTTCGATTGATTTTTATAACTTTATAAGAATTAATCAAGCTTGTGAAAAACTTCCTCCTAGGGTATTTTTTATTATTTTATATGTCAGTACTTGCTCAAACCAGCAATGTTGAAGGTCCTGTTTCGTGGTCCTTTGATAAAGATGTAGATTTGATGCATATTCCACATTTTCAATTGTCAAAAAGTGATGTTGAAAAACAAATAAAAATCAATGACTCTGTAGAATTATGGACCAAAAGCGGCTTTATTTTTGGAGTTGAACAGGAAGTTGATATTGATTTTCACCAAAATGCGTACTGGCAACAAACCAAAAAAGGCAGAATTGGCAGATTAGAGATAAGTTCTTCAGAAGCCATTTCTTTGAATTTAATTTTTGATCAATTTAACTTATCTGAAAGATCATTTTTATATCTGTATAGTTTGGATAAAAAAGAGCTTTTAGGAGCTTACACGAGTCAGAACAATAATAAACAAAACATATTAGGAACAGACTTAATTCATCACCAGGAGATTATTGTTGAATTGTATGAACCCAATGATGAGGTTGGTAAATCTATTTTACATATTTCCAATGTGGTACACGGATATAAGGACATCGATAATGCATTAGGATTAAAGGTGAATGAATCAGGTGCATGTAATATGGATGTCATTTGTAGTGATGGGTTACCCTGGGAAAATGAAATTAAATCAGTAGTTAGGATTTTAACCGGTGGAACATTGTGTACGGGTACGTTGGTGAATAATACGGCACAAGATGGAACTCCCTACATCCTAACAGCAGAACATTGTAATCCCCAAAATATGGGAAATGCAGTCTTTAGATTTAACTACGATAGCCCTATCTGTGGATCTCAAGCTGTGGCTAATAGTCAGGCCCCAAGTGGATCTCCGCAAACAATCAATGGCTCTTCATTTATAGCTTCAAAGCAAGATTCTGATTTTGGCTTAGTTGAATTGAATTCAGTCCCTCCTGTTAGTTACGGTGTGTTTTATGCGGGTTGGAGAAACACAGGTGCAGTATCATCTACGGCGGTTTGCATTCATCACCCTAGTGGAGATGTTAAAAAAATATCATTTGATGATGACCCTTTACAAAATTCAAGTCAAAACGGAGTAAGTAATAATATGTGGGAAGTGGAAACCTGGGAGAGATCAACAACTACTGAGCGGGGGTCTTCGGGCTCAGCTCTGTGGGATCAAGATCACTATATTGTAGGAACATTATTCGGAGGGTCAGCAGCTTGTGGGAATTTTTTAAGTGACTTTTATGGTAAATTTTCCATGTCATGGACGGGCAATAATGCCGCAACACCAAATCAAAGGTTAAGCAATTGGTTGGATCCAACCAATTCAGGTTTGACTCAACTCTCTGGGTATAGTCCGGGTACTCCCACATTAGCTCTTGACGGTACCATCAGTAATGTAAATTTATCATCTGAAGTGTTTTGTTCTGCATATATTCCTGTAGAATTTACCATCAAGAATAATGGGTCAAGTAATTTAACTTCTGCTGAAATTGAAATTTTGGTAGATGGGGTGTTAAAAGATCAGTATCAATGGACAGGTTCACTTTCTTACAATGGTATACAAGCTGTAAGCCTTGCTAACTCCTTAGAGGTTTACTCAAGCGGTAATCACAATATGGAAGTTAGAATAAAATCTGTGAATAATCAGCAAGATCAAAATAATGCTAACAATAGCTATTCAAAAAGCTTTTCAAACTACCCTGGGTCTTCTAGATTGAACTTAAATTTAGATTTAGATTGCTGGGGCAGTGAGATTTCATGGCAAATTACCGATGACAACAATGCCGTTATTTGGCAAGTTCCAGAAAACACCTACCCAGATGTGCAGCCCTCTGGTACTACAGTGAATGAAGTGGTATGTCTTGAAAACGGGTGTTATGATTTTATAATAAATGATACATACGGTGACGGAATGTATGGCTCACAATACACAGAGTGCAATGTAAATGGTAACTTCAGTATGGTAGACCAATGGAATACAAATACATTTTTCTCTATGACTGCACCAAATGCAAACTTTGGAGTTGCTGAAAGCCATAGCTTTTGTGTAACTACCAATAGTGTAGCTAGTTTAAAATTTAGTGATTTGATTATTTTTCCAAATCCCTCTGAGGGAAAATTTACAGTAAAAGCAGATGAATCAAATCAGAAATTAGATATCCAGATAATGGATGTTTCAGGAAAAATGGTTAAATCTTTTTCAGCATACCCCAATAGTGATTATTTTTTGGAGATGCTTAACAAAGGGTACTACGTTATAAAAGTGAAAACAAATAAAAAAATTTTAGGTTCATATAATTGGATAAAATCTTAATAAATTGAATATAGTAATAACAGGTTGTTCGCAGGGTATTGGTGCAGAACTAGTGAAATTATGGTCCTCTAATCACCGCGTTTTTGGTATTTCTAGAAATCGAGAAAAACTCGAAATGTTGAAATCAAGTTTAGAAAATCATGAAAATTTCAGTTTTATTGCTGAAAATATAAATGATTTAAATCAGGATTCGTTAACTGAGTTTCTTGGTCAAATCAAGGTTGATGTGCTCGTAAACAATGCGGGATTATTAATTAATAAATCATTTCTGGATATTCAATATGAGGATTACAAAAGAGTAATGGATGTGAATTTTTGGGGTGCTTTTCATGTATCAAAATTACTATTGGATAGATTATCAAAAGCGAAAGGGCAAATATTGAATATCAGTAGTATGGGTGGTGTAAATGGCACATCAAAATTTCCAGGTTTATCTATATACAGTTCCTCAAAGGGGGCTTTGACTATTTTAACAGAGTGTTTGTATGAAGAGTTAAAAGAATACAATGTACGAGTAAATGCACTGGCACTGGGAGCTGTACAAACAGAAATGTTAGATCAAGCATTTCCTGGATACAAAGCAGATACTTCCCCAAAACAAATGGCAGAATTTATAGATTCCATAGTGGTGAAGGGAAGCCAAATTTTAAATGGTCAAATCCTAAAAGTGACGGGTTCAAATCCTTAGTAACTTGATTTTCAGTGAAATCCAATTTAATGGGTTAAATTTTTTAATTTTTATAGCAAATAAATTGTGGGATTTGAATAATCATGTTATGTTTGCACCCGCAAAAGTTATTTAGGTATTTAAAGAGAACTAAAGTGGATAAAATTTTTCGTAAATTTTTTTCCTAATTGTTTGTTTGATTTGAATATTCATTTACCTTTGCCGGCCAATTGTGAAATCGAAAGAGATTTTATAGGCAATAAATTAGACATTTAAGGACATCTTTTTGTCTCAAAAATATTTAAGTTCTTTGAAGTATTGAAGTTAAGAATTAAAAGACTAGCAAACCCTGAGATTTGTTTCAACAAAACTTAAAATTATAAATACAATGGAGAGTTTGATCCTGGCTCAGGATGAACGCTAGCGGCAGGCCTAACACATGCAAGTCGAACGGTAACAGAAAAAGCTTGCTTTTTGCTGACGAGTGGCGAACGGGTGCGTAACGCGTATGCAACCTACCTTTTTCTAAGGAATAGCCCAGAGAAATTTGGATTAATACCTTATAATAATATTCATTCGCATGTTTGAATATTTAAAGCTTTTGCGGAAAAAGATGGGCATGCGTGACATTAGTTTGTTGGTGAGGTAACGGCTCACCAAGACTACGATGTCTAGGGGTTCTGAGAGGATGATCCCCCACACTGGTACTGAGACACGGACCAGACTCCTACGGGAGGCAGCAGTGAGGAATATTGGTCAATGGACGAAAGTCTGAACCAGCCATGCCGCGTGAAGGATGACGGCCCTACGGGTTGTAAACTTCTTTTGTATAGGAAGAAACCCCCCTACGTGTAGGGGGCTGACGGTACTATACGAATAAGCACCGGCTAACTCCGTGCCAGCAGCCGCGGTAATACGGAGGGTGCAAGCGTTATCCGGAATTATTGGGTTTAAAGGGTGCGTAGGCGGAAATTTAAGTCAGTGGTGAAAGCCTGCAGCTCAACTGTAGAATTGCCATTGATACTGAATTTCTTGAATCTAATTGAAGTGGGCGGAATATGACATGTAGCGGTGAAATGCTTAGATATGTCATAGAACACCGATAGCGAAGGCAGCTCACTAAGTTAGTATTGACGCTCATGCACGAAAGCGTGGGGAGCGAACAGGATTAGATACCCTGGTAGTCCACGCTGTAAACGATGATTACTCGCTATTGGCGATACACTGTCAGTGGCTAAGCGAAAGTGATAAGTAATCCACCTGGGGAGTACGATCGCAAGGTTGAAACTCAAAGGAATTGACGGGGGCCCGCACAAGCGGTGGAGCATGTGGTTTAATTCGATGATACGCGAGGAACCTTACCAGGACTTAAATGCATAACGATCGGTTGAGAAATCAACTTTTCTTCGGACGGTATGCAAGGTGCTGCATGGTTGTCGTCAGCTCGTGCCGTGAGGTGTCAGGTTAAGTCCTATAACGAGCGCAACCCCTATTCTTAGTTGCCAGCGGTTCGGCCGGGGACTCTAAGAAAACTGCCAGCGCAAGCTGTGAGGAAGGTGGGGATGACGTCAAATCATCACGGCCCTTACGTCCTGGGCCACACACGTGCTACAATGGTAGGTACAAAGGGCAGCCACTTGGCGACAAGGAGCTAATCTCTAAAACCTATCTCAGTTCGGATTGGAGTCTGCAACTCGACTCTATGAAGCTGGAATCGCTAGTAATCGCGCATCAGCCATGGCGCGGTGAATACGTTCCCGGGCCTTGTACACACCGCCCGTCAAGCCATGGAAGCTGGGGGTACCTGAAGTCGGTAACCATATAGGAGCTGCCTAGGGTAAAACTAGTGACTGGGGCTAAGTCGTAACAAGGTAGCCGTACCGGAAGGTGTGGCTGGAACACCTCCTTTCTAGAGTATTCAAATTTCTAGGAAGCTAGTCTTTTCTTTTCTTCAATTTTATTTAACTCACCCAATAGCTCAGTTCTTTCTACTGAACTCTGGGCTATACATAGTCCCTTAGCTCAGTTGGTTAGAGCGCTACACTGATAATGTAGAGGTCCGCAGTTCAAATCTGCGAGGGACTACTAAGCTATGGGGAATTAGCTCAGCTGGCTAGAGCGCCTGCCTTGCACGCAGGAGGTCATCGGTTCGACTCCGATATTCTCCACTACTCATTAAGAGTTAAAGTTCTTTGACGTATTTCAATATTCAATAATCAAAAAGTACATAACAAATTGTTACTTATTTAAAAGCTATTAAGAGCGTATGGCGGATGCCTTGGCTCTCAGAGGCGATGAAGGACGTAATAAGCTGCGATAAGCTACGGGGAGGAGCAAATATCCTTTGATCCGTAGATTTCCGAATGGGGAAACCCGGCTGGTTGAAGACCAGTCATCTTTAGAGGCTAACCTGGTGAACTGAAACATCTAAGTAACCAGAGGAAAAGAAAACAATAGTGATTCCCCTAGTAGCGGCGAGCGAAACGGGAATAGCCCAAACCATAATTGTTTCGGCATTTATGGGGTTGTAGGACTGCAATGTGGACTGTTAATTCATAGTGGAATATTCTGGAAAGTTTAATCATAGAGGGTGAAAATCCCGTACACGAAATGTCTTAACTACCTAGCAGGATCCTGAGTAGGGCGGGACACGTGAAATCCTGTCTGAATCTGCCAGGACCATCTGGTAAGGCTAAATACTACTGAGAGACCGATAGCGAACAAGTACCGTGAGGGAAAGGTGAAAAGTACCCTGAACAAGGGAGTGAAATAGTTCCTGAAACCGTACGCTTACAAGCTGTAGGAGCCCTTCGGGGTGACTGCGTGCCTTTTGCATAATGAGCCTACGAGTTACTCGTATCTAGCAAGGTTAAGTCATTAATTGACGCAGCCGAAGCGAAAGCAAGTCTGAATAGGGCGCTTAGTTAGATGCGGTAGACGCGAAACCTTGTGATCTACCCATGACCAGGTTGAAGTTCCGGTAACACGGAATGGAGGACCGAACCAGTTGACGTTGAAAAGTCTTTGGATGAGTTGTGGGTAGGGGTGAAAGGCCAATCAAACTAGGAAATAGCTCGTACTCCCCGAAATGCATTTAGGTGCAGCCTCGAGGTTGAGTTTCATAGAGGTAGAGCTACTGATAGGGCTAGGGGGCTTCACCGCCTACCAACCCCTGACAAACTCCGAATGCTATGAAATATACTCGGGAGTGAGGGCATGGGTGCTAAGGTCCATGTCCGAGAGGGAAAGAACCCAGATCATCAGCTAAGGTCCCCAAGTGTATGCTAAGTTGACCAAACGTGGTCCGATTGCTTTGACAGCTAGGATGTTGGCTTGGAAGCAGCCATTCATTTAAAGAGTGCGTAACAGCTCACTAGTCGAGCGATCGGGCGTGGATAATAATCGGGCATAAGTATATCACCGAAGCTATGAGATCGAAAGATCGGTAGGGGAGCATTCTAAGTGCATTGAAGATAATTCGGCAAGAATTATTGGAGCGCTTAGAAAAGAAAATGTAGGCATAAGTAACGATAAAGCGGGCGAGAAACCCGCTCACCAATAGACTAAGGTTTCCCCAGCCATGCTAATCAGCTGGGGGTTAGTCGGGACCTAAGGCGAACCCAAACGGGGTAGTCGATGGACAACAGGTTAATATTCCTGTACTAGCTTTAACTGCGATGGGGTGACGGAGAAGTGAAAGATACGCGTGCTGACAGAATAGCACGTCTAAGAACGTAGGTATAGAATGGTAGGCAAATCCGCTGTTCTGCTGAAATTCGAGTGATAACTGATCCTTCTGGTGACGGAAGTATCCTAATCATGCTCCCAAGAAAAACCTCTAAGCTTCAGGTTATAGCTACCCGTACCGCAAACCGACACAGGTAGTCAAGATGAGAATTCTAAGGTGCTCGAGTGATTCGTGGCTAAGGAACTAGGCAAAATAGTCCTGTAACTTCGGGAGAAAGGACGCTTACTCTAGTAAGCCGCAGTGAATAGGCCCAGGCGACTGTTTATCAAAAACACATGGCTTTGCTAAATCGAAAGATGATGTATAAGGCCTGACACCTGCCCGGTGCCGGAAGGTTAAAAGGAGGGCTTAGCTTTTGCGAAGGTCTGAATTGAAGCCCCGGTAAACGGCGGCCGTAACTATAACGGTCCTAAGGTAGCGAAATTCCTTGTCGGGTAAGTTCCGACCTGCACGAATGGTGTAACGATCTGGGCACTGTCTCAGCCACGAGCTCGGTGAAATTGTAATCTCGGTGAAGATGCCGAGTACCCGCAACGGGACGGAAAGACCCCGTGCACCTTTACTACAACTTCACATTGGTATTGGATAATTGATGTGTAGGATAGGTGGGAGACTTTGAAGCGGCATCGCTAGGTGTTGTGGAGTCGTCCTTGAAATACCACCCTTCAATTATTCGGTATCTAACTTCGACAGAAGAACAGTGTGTGGTGGGTAGTTTGACTGGGGTGGTCGCCTCCAAAAGAGTAACGGAGGCTTCTAAAGGTACCCTCAGTACGCTTGGTAACCGTACGTAGAGTGCAATGGCACAAGGGTGCTTGACTGTGAGACTTACAAGTCGAGCAGGTACGAAAGTAGAGCATAGTGATCCGGTGGTTCCGCATGGAAGGGCCATCGCTCAAAGGATAAAAGGTACGCCGGGGATAACAGGCTGATCACTCCCAAGAGCTCACATCGACGGAGTGGTTTGGCACCTCGATGTCGGCTCGTCACATCCTGGGGCTGGAGAAGGTCCCAAGGGTTGGGCTGTTCGCCCATTAAAGTGGCACGCGAGCTGGGTTCAGAACGTCGCGAGACAGTTCGGTCCCTATCTGTTGTGGGCGTTAGAGATTTGAGGGAACCTGACCCTAGTACGAGAGGACCGGGTTGGACGAACCTCTAGTGTACCTGTTGTGGCGCTAGCTGCATCGCAGGGTAGCTATGTTCGGACGTGATAAGCGCTGAAAGCATCTAAGCGCGAAACACATCTCAAGATGAGATCTCTTTTAAAGGTCGTTAAAGACGATGACGTTGATAGGCTACAGGTGTAAAGCCAGTGATGGCAAAGCCGAGTAGTACTAATTACCTGTAAGCTTTTAATCCTAACAGTTTGTTGTGTACTATTGATTATTGTATTTTTGAAATACTAAACGTATTAAACGTTACGGTGACTATTGCAATAGGGTCCACCTCTTCCCATACCGAACAGAGAAGTTAAGCCTATTTGCGCAGATGGTACTAGGGTGACTCCTGGAAGAGTATGTCGTTGCCACTTTTTAAAACCTCCCACCTGGGAGGTTTTTTTTTGCCTTTTTTTTAACAATTTGGATCATTTCATAGCTATTTATTTATTTTCGTGCACAAATCCTATCTATGCCCAAAAATGACTCCATAAAATCAGTACTAATAATAGGTTCAGGTCCTATTGTAATAGGCCAAGCCTGTGAGTTTGATTATTCTGGATCTCAAGCTTCAAGGTCCTTGAGAGAAGAAGGAATAGAAGTTACCCTTATAAATTCAAATCCTGCTACAATTATGACTGATAAGGTCGTAGCTGATAATGTGTATTTATTACCGCTTAACCCAGATTCTATACAAGAAATTCTCGAAAAACATAACATTGATGCTGTTCTCCCAACCATGGGTGGTCAAACAGCATTAAACCTTTGTATAAAATGTAGTGAACTTGGTATTTGGGAAGATTATAATATAGATATTATTGGTGTTGATATTGATGCTATTGAAATTACTGAAAATAGACAGGAGTTTAGAGATTTAATGGAAACTATTGATATTCCAATGGCTCCTCAATCTACTGCGAAGTCTTTCCTTCAAGGAAAAGAATTAGCTCAAAAGTTTGGATTTCCATTATGTATTCGCCCTTCTTACACATTAGGGGGTTCTGGAGCTTCTTTCGTTCATACAGAGGAAGAGTTTGAAACACTACTTACAAGAGGTCTACATGCTTCACCAATACACGAAGTCATGATTGATAAAGCCGTATTAGGTTGGAAAGAATTTGAATTAGAATTACTTAGAGATAAAAATGACAATGTCACTATTATTTGTTCTATTGAAAATATGGATCCAATGGGAATTCATACGGGTGATTCTATCACTGTAGCACCAGCCATGACTTTAAGTGATAAAACGTATCAAAAAATGAGAGACATGGCCATCAAAATGATGCGTAAAATTGGTGATTTTGCTGGTGGTTGTAATGTCCAGTTTGCTGTAAGTGACGATGAAAATGAGGACATAATAGCTATAGAAATAAATCCAAGAGTTAGTAGGTCATCCGCGCTAGCTTCAAAAGCAACAGGTTATCCTATTGCTAAAATTGCTGCAAAATTAGCTATTGGTTATACACTTGATGAGTT
>CACAYQ010000031.1 GCA_902536695.1 uncultured Bacteroidota bacterium
CATTTAATGAAAGAATTAGAAGAGTTAGAGGAAAAATATCCAGTATTCTATGATGAGAATTCTCCATCAAAAAGAGTTGGGGGAGAAGTTACCAAATCTTTTCAAAGTCATGCTCACGAATATCCTATGCTATCTTTATCAAATAGCTATTCTAAGCAAGATGTAATTGATTTTGATCTACGTGTAAAAAAAGTGATTGACGTTCCTTTTGAATATATATGTGAATTGAAATATGATGGGGTAGCTATTAGTCTAATTTATGAAGATGGAGAGTTAATAAGAGCCGTTACTAGAGGAGATGGAACAACAGGAGAAGTAGTAACCAATAACATCAGAACAATTTCTTCGATTCCTCTAAAATTAATTGGTGATTACCCCAAAAAAATTGAAGTAAGAGGAGAAGTGATCTTTCCCAATCCTGCTTTTAACAAACTTAATAAACAAAGACATGCAGAAGGCTTACCTATGTTTGCTAACCCTAGAAATACTGCTTCTGGATCACTTAAGCTACAAGATTCTGCTGAAGTAGCTAAACGAAAGTTAGATTGTTTTTTGTATGCTGCATTTTTAAATGATTCCAACTTCAATAGTGCTTTTGATCAATACGGGTATTTGGAAAAACTAGGTTTTAAAACCCCTCAATCTACAGAAAGATTCATTGAAAAATCAAATTCCATTGATCATATAATGGATTTTATTAATTATTGGGAAAAAGAAAGAGAAAATTTAGATTTTGAAATTGATGGTATTGTGATTAAGGTGAATAAACTTGAATTTCAACTCCAAATTGGAAATACGGCTAAATCCCCAAGATGGGCTATAGCGTATAAGTACAAAGCAAAACAGGTTTCTACTATTTTGAAAAACATTACTTTCCAGGTGGGAAGAACGGGTGCAATCACACCTGTTGCTCAATTAAAACCAGTGGAAATAAGTGGGTCCGTTGTTAAGAGAGCAAGCGTTCACAATGAAGATCAAATCAAGAAACTAGATCTAAGGTTAGGTGATCAAGTTTTTGTTGAAAAAGGGGGAGAAATTATACCAAAAGTAACTGGTGTATTACTGGAAAAAAGAAGTAAATCTAGTCAGCCATTCAACTTTATTAAGCACTGTCCAGAATGCAATAGTAAACTAATAAGAGACGAAGGTGAAGCCCAACATTACTGTCCTAATAGGGATGGATGCCCTCCACAAATTAAAGGTAAGATGATTCACTTTATTGGTCGCAAGCAGATGAACATAGATGGAATAGGAAGTGAAACAATAGATCTATTATACAGTGAGGGGTTAGTTAAAAATATAGCTGACCTTTATGAATTAAAAAAGACGGATATATTGCCTTTAGAAAGGATGGCAGAAAAATCGGCAGATAATATTATAAAAGGAATAGAAGACTCTAAGAAAACCCCATTTCATAAACTGCTCTTTGCATTAGGGATTAGATATGTGGGTGAAACTGTGGCGAAAAAATTAGTAACTCATTACATGAGTATGGATGCTCTTTTAAAAACCAATCAAGAAGAGCTAGAAAGTGTAGATGAAATTGGTGATAAAATAGCTGTTTCTGTATTAGAATTTATTCAAAACGAAAATAATATCATACTCATTAACAAATTAAAGGAGTACGGATTAAATATGGAAGTATCTAGAAAAGAGCTAGAGCAATCTTCCAATCTGTTACAAGGTAAAAAGATTGTAGTTTCTGGAAAATTTAATGTTCATTCGCGAGATGAAATCAAAGACATAATTACATTAAATGGAGGCCAAATAGTGTCTTCTGTTAGCGCACAAACAAATCTTATAGTAGCTGGAGATAATATGGGACCATCTAAGTTAGCGAAGGCTAAAAGTTTAGATATTGAAATCTTAACGGAACCAGAATTCTTAACACAATTAGGTCTTGATCAAAATTCATCAACAGAAAACTCAACTGGTCAAGTCTCCCTATTCTAATGGTTTTACTATTTTTATAATAGTTATTAGTGCTCATGAAACCTTCATTTACTAGATTCAAATATTATTGGGGAGAACGTGTAATTTCAAAGCACATCAAAAAGGAGTCAAATAGAACAATGAGGTCTTGTAATATTGAGGATGCAAGATCTGTTGGCATGTTATGTGAAATTAAAAAAAAAGAAGATTATCATGCATTGGTAGAAATTATAGACTTTTTAAAAAAAGAATACTCAATAAAAAATCTTAAAATTTTAGCTTTTTATCCCTTCAAAGACGAACCGTTTTTTTTGAAGAGCAGATTAGGACTAGATTTTTTCTCCTTAAACGAACTAAATTATTATGGATTCCCAAATAATAGTATCGTTCGAAATTTCATGAATGAATCCTTTGATATACTAATTGATTTAACACAAAGGCGTATAGTTCCGTTGCGCCTCGTATTGCTTTTTTCCAAGTCTTCCTTTAAAGTGGGTAGCTTCTCTGATGAAAAAAAGCCTTTTTATGATTTGATGATTGAAACAGATCCGTCTGATTATAAAGAATACGTAACTCAAGTCACCAGTTACTTGAAAATTTTTGATAAAAATGATTAAATCATCTACTAAAAACATCATTCTAATTGGCATGATGGGTAGTGGAAAATCAACTACAGCAAAAAAAATTGCAGAACAAACATTTTTAACTCATTTAGATACTGATGAATTGATTTCTGCTTCTCATCAAAAATCCATCCAGGACATTTTTGATGCCTTTGGTGAAAAACAATTTAGAGACATGGAACATAAGGTGGCTAAAAATTTACCTAAAGAAAATCATGTAATAAGTACAGGAGGTGGTATGCCCTGTTATCATGAAAACATGGATGTTCTAAATAATAATGGGATTACGTTTTATTTAAGTTCACCTGTAGATCTGTTGTTTAGTAGACTGAAAAACAAAAAAAATCGTCCCCTATTTAAAAATCAACTAGATCAACTTGAGTTATTTTTAAATGAAAGATTAGTCTATTATGAAAAAGCACATGTGACAATAGATATTTCGGGTAAGAATGTGGATCAAGTTGCTTTAGAAATTATAGATTTTGTCAATTTGTGATACCTTCTAAGTGCATCAAGAAAGCATAATCCAGTGCAATCTCTTTTAGATACTCAAATCTTCCAGATGCGCCTCCATGTCCAGCACTCATATTTGTTTTTAATAATAATAATCGATCATCTGTTTTAAGCTCTCTAAGTTTTGCCACCCATTTAGCAGGTTCCCAGTATTGCACTTGAGAGTCATGTAACCCAGTAGTTACCAATAAATTAGGGTAATCTTTTTTATCGATGTTATCATATGGTGAATAGGATTTCATATAATGGTAATATTCTTCATTATTTGGGTTGCCCCATTCATCATATTCTCCTGTTGTCAGTGGTATGGATTCATCTAGCATAGTGGTGACTACATCCACAAAGGGTACGTGGGCTATTACTCCATTGTATAGATCCGGTTCTATGTTGATCACTGCTCCCATCAGTAACCCTCCAGCGCTTCCTCCGGCAGCGTATAGATTATTTGATGAGCAATATCCTTCCTCAATGAGAGATTTGCTACAGTCAATAAAGTCATAGAAGGTATTTTTTTTCTTTAATAACTTTCCATTTTCGTACCAGGATCTTCCCATTTCTTCCCCACCTCTGATATGTGCAATAGCAAAAACAAATCCTCTGTCAAGTAAGCTCAATCTATTACTACTAAATGTGGCGTCTATGCTGTATCCGTAAGATCCATATGCGTACAGCAGGGTGGGATTACTTCTGTCAAGAGTTATACCTCTTTTATGTACCAATGATAGAGGTACTTTGGTTCCATCACGAACTTCTACCCAAAGTCTTTTTGATATATAATCAGCTTCATTGTATTCACCTAAAACCTCCCTTACTTTAAGTGTACTTGTTTCATTTTTTTCTAAGTCGTACTCATAAACCGATCCTGGATTTATTAGGGAAGTATAAAAAAAGCGAAGTTTTTTGGACTCTATATTGATATTTGTGGTTGTTTGGACAACATAGGTTGGTTCTTTAAATGGAATTAAATGGGTTTTCAGGGAGTCTAGATCAACTACTTTTAAGTTCACAAGCCCATTAGATCTTTCCGAAACTACCATATGACTGTTAAACATATCTATACCTTCTATGAGTGTATCATTAGACCCTTTAATCACTGTTTCCCAATTACCTTTTTTTGTATGGTTAGAATTGCAAAATTTGATCGAAAAATTTTTATGGTCCTGATTGGTAAGAATATAGAAACCCTTTGGGTGATGATATAAGCTATATTCAAGTCCTCTTTCTCTTTTTTGAAATAGGACAGGCTTGCTAAATGGCCTTTCTGCATCAATTAATCGATATTCGTCACTTAGGGTGCTTGAAGAGTTAATGATAATGTATTTTTCGGACTTAGATTTATACACATAACAACTGAACGTTTCATCTTTTTCTTCATAAATTAACACGTCATTATGTTGTTCTGTTCCTAGTCGGTGTGCATAGATTTGATATGATCTAAGTGTTTCTTTATCCTGTACTGCATAAAAAATGGTTTCGTCATCAGCCCAAGTAACTGATCCAGTTGTATTTTCTAATACTTCTTTAAAATGTTTTCCGGTTTCTAAATTTTTAATTTTAATCTGATAGATCCTTCTGGAAAGCGTATCCATACTATATGCCATCAGTTTATTGTTTTTAGAAATGTCATAATCTCCAAAATCAAAATAGTCATAATGATCAGCTAATAAATTACAGTCCATTAAAAGTTCATCTGAACTACTTTCAATCTTTTTTCTCCAATATTTGGGATATTCTTTTCCTTTTTTAAATTCTCTCCAATAGATATATCCATGCCACTCATATGGGACACTGGAGTCGTCTTTTTTAATTCTACTCTTTAGTTCTTTATACAGGTCCTTCTGCAGTTTTTCTGTACTCCTTAGTGCATATAAAGTATATTCATTTTCATCTTTAAGATATTCGATTACTTTGGGGTTTTCACGGTCATTTAACCAGTAGTAATTATCTATACGTTCGTCATTATGAATCGTTAGGGTATGTGGTTGCTTATCGCACCTTGGTGGTAATGTCAATTCATTCATATTTTGAGTGCATGAAGTAAAAATCAATGATAATATTATAATTGTTGATCTCACATTAACTAATATAACACAATCGAGAAAATGGCAAGTCCTATTATCAATTTATAACAAGTGTTTATGAGCTGATAATTTTTAGCATTTCTAGCATGATGTAATAGGTAAATGTTAAAGCTGATTACAATAAGCGAAATGACAAAATAAACAGAGAAAGTGTTTTTAATAATTATTGGAAGCAAGGAAAGGATAGCTAGAATTGAGCTTAGCATCATGAAGAATATAATGTACTTAGAATTCTTAATGCCCAATACGATAGGTATACTTCTTTCACCCACAATTAAATCTCCTTTCAAAGAAATCATTTTTTTTACTATTTCTCTTGTTAGATCAACGGTGAAAATATACATAGAGAAAATGATCAATGTCTTGTCAATTTTAAGATTTAGTAAGCACAATCCTATGAAAAAACTGATCATTAAAAGTGATGCACTTATTTCGCCTAGTAAAGGTTTTTTTCTCAGTTTGTGAGAGTAAAACCATAATGAAAAGTTTAACAATATGATAAAAATCAACATTCTAAAATTTATAAAATAGGAGATGAAAATGCTTGTTAAAAAGCAAAAAATGTACAGATTAAGACAGCTTTTTTTACTTACAACTCTATTGAAATATGTTTTTTGAGGTTGATTAATCATGTCCTTTTCAAAATCATAAAACGCGTTTATTAGATAACCGGCCATTATGCTTAAGACAATTGCTGTTACATAAAGATGTGTGTCAAGACTTTTGAGTGTGATGAAAAATCGTTTAGAGGTGTTAAACATAAACAACTGAACAAAGTATAAGCTTATAATGACTAAGGTGATATTATACCATCTTACGATAGATAGTAATCCCAATAATTTTATGATTACAGGTTTATTTTCAGATTGGTTTGGTATAGATTTAGAATCTATGGATGACATCTAATTGATAATCGCTCAATTTTTCTTGAGCTACTTCAAAATTTTCAGTAAAACCTAAAATATATCCTCCGCCACCAGATCCACATAATTTTAAGTAGTAAGCATTACTTTCAATTCCATCTTTCCAAAGCTTTCTGTAGAGCTTGGGAATCATGGGCTGGAAATGATCGTAAAGTACTTTTGAAAGAGATTTAACATTACTTAGAAGGGATTTTCCTTCATTTTTTAAGAATGCTTCAATACTAGCATCATTATACTTTTTAAACTTATTCTTGAGCATTTTTCTGAAACCTTCTTGTTTACATTTTTCTAAGAAATGTTGTACCAATGGTTGGGTGTTACCAGCTTGCCCCGTATTTAATAAGAAAATAGCGCCATTTCCGTCTGCAGATGCAGGAATGCCAACCGTACCAATTTCATTTTTAGATTTAATAAGTACAGGGAGTTTTAAATAACAAATCAATGGATCTAGACCAGAGCTTGTACCATGATAGAAGCTTTCTAATTTACTAAATGTATTTTTGAGTTCTAGTATGTTTTCATTTGAAATTTGGCTTTCAGCATCAATCTTTTTTTCAACACAATAACGATCGTAAATAGCTGCCACAATTGCACCAGAACTACCTATTCCAAATCCTTGGGGTATAGAAGAATCAAAATGTAGGCCGTTGTCAAGATCAGACTTTAACTGTTTCAGGTCTAAATTACATGGAAGCTCATTTTTATTTTGAAGTATTAGTAAGTGATTGTAGAAATCAATTAATAACAGATTAGAATTTTTAGATTCTTCGGTATTATTTTCAAAAAGAAATTTGCCATTGTAGTCGGTATATGGTATGGATAGGCCCATGGAATCTTGTATAATTCCATATTCTCCAAAAAGGAGAATTTTACCATAATATAACGACTCTTTAATCATAGTATTCATTTAATACTTTCGCTCCCTTTCCTACTTCATCACAAATATACTGCTGATTTTCACAATAAACAATTAATTCTTGCCTAATAAAATCAAGTACTTCTTGTGTAAAACGTTTTGGATAGAGGACATGTAGATTAGCTCCTGCATCTAGTGTAAAGCATAATGGGAGTTTTGTTTCCTCTCTAAATTCCCATATTTTATTAATGCTTGATAATGTTCCTTCCTTCATAAGTACAAAATAAGGTTTTGAAGTCATCATCATCCCATGTAGTGTTAGGGCTTCGTGTTCTGTTTTAGAAATGAATTCATCAAGATTACCTGATTTTAGAATATCTATCATGGATATGATATTTTCCTGTGCTTGTATAAATCGTTGCTTAGCAAAAGGGTGATTAGTCATTAAATTATGCCCTACTGTTGAACTTACTTTCTTTTGTCCTTTATCTATTAATAGAATAGTATCCTGATAATCTCTAAATACATCATGTATTTCATGATGTTCGATAGCATATAAATCAGACGTCTTATTAAGCTTATCATGCTTGCCCCATATCGCAAGAGGACCAAATAAAGATCTACAAGCACTTCCAGAACCCAACCTACTTAAAAAGGAAGCTTTTGTCATAGCCTCTTTTTCGCTGATATTTGAAATCTGCTTTTCTAATTGCACCACGGCATAAGCTAGTGCGCTAAATCCAGATGCTGAAGAAGCAATACCACTACTGTGCGGAAAAGTATTAAGAGTATCAATTTGAAGATTGTAATTAAAGATGTAAGGTGAGTAGTCCTTAATTCTTTTGAAGAATTGCTCAATTTTAGGTAAAAAATCTAGATTTTTTTCACCCTCAACAGATAAATTGATTTGAAATTCTTTTGACTTTTCGAATGATACACTAGTTTGAGTGTAACAATTTTTTAATGTAAAACTTATGGAAGAATTAGCCGGTATTTGAACGGGTTTCTTACCCCAGTATTTTACCAAGGCAATGTTGGATGGGCTTTGCACAGATATGGATCCCTTATCAATTTTATTTCCATTTGACTGATATAAAAATGTTTTTTCTGTCATTTTTTAATCATGTTATTAAATGTAATTACGGTATTATATCCCCTTTGTTCAAAATAGAAACTATTTTTTCTGGTAGCAAGAATAAAATCTCCTCCCCATGCACCTAGTGATTTTATGGCACCGGGGTAGTCACTAAATAATTTTTGTTTTATAGGAGTTTTGTGAAGAAGTTTACCCATAATATTTTCGTGCTCAGTAATAGAGTTTTCAAACTCGTTTAAATCCTCACATGCAATAATAGAATCTGTAAGTTGATTTATCTCAAAAATATCTTTATCAAAAATAGTACTGTCCATGAATCGATTCACTTCAGCTTCACTGTTTTGTTTATTATTCAAGTAAATAAATTGAATTTCATCTTTAAATATGGGATTCCAGTCTACATTTTGATAGATGGGTTGTTTATGTTTTCCTAACTTATACGTAATAGGGTTATTCGTTCCTGCACAAACGATGTCGTATCCACTACCGTTTGAGGTGTGAAAGTGTAATTTTAACGGATCTATCTCAAAAATAGAAGCTATGGACCATATCAGAGTTGAACTAGATCCCAGTCCCCAGTCTTTATTAAAGTCTAATTTGGTTGTAATTCTACCACAAGGCTGATCTTTGATAGCTGCTAATTCGCTAGCACTAACTAACACGTTATAAATAAATCTAGCCTTTTCATTATTGCTACTACGAACTACGTTTGAATTTTTCAAATCGAAGGTGGCTGAAAACCAAACTAGATTGTTTTCATCTAAGCTTTCCCAATGTAAAAAGGGATCATTTTCATTTTTTTCAAATGTTAATGACTGACCATAATTGGTTGGAATTGCTAACCCATTTGCACCTTTTAAAATAAGATACTCACCTGTTATAAGTAATTTACCGTTAGCTTTAAATGATTTCAATGATTGTTTTTCACTAATGATGTATTTTTGACTCCTCTTAATTTACAGAATTCATCTACTACATCTCTGTGAGAAACTACTTTGTCTATGAAATGAAATTTTATTTTTTCTCGTTCCTCATTTGTGGCTCCTAACTGATTTAAAATATTCAAAAGATGCATTTTCATATGACCTTTTTGTATTCCTGTAGTTACCAAAGATCGTACAGCTCCAAAATTTTGGGCTAAACCAACAGCAGCAATTATCTTCATCAAGTCTTGAGCATTTGGGTTCCCAAGTAATTGGTGTGAAAATTTAACCATAGGATGTAAAGCAGTCAAACCACCAATAGTTCCAACTGCAATTGGAATTTCAATCCAAAAACGAAATAGATTATCTTTTATTTCAACATGAGTTAAACTTCTATATTGACCCGATTTTGCTGCGTAGGTGTGACCACATGCTTCAATCGCTCTAAAATCATTTCCTGTAGCTATAACAACAGCATCAATCCCGTTAAAAATGCCTTTATTGTGCGTAGTCGCCCTGTATGGCTCAATATTGGCTACATGAATTGCTTGTTCAAACTTTTTCGCAAACTCCTTCGTGTCTATTGTCGGATCAACATTTAATTCGTCTACAGAGCAAGAGACTTCACATCGAACTAAACATTCGGGAGTGTAATTACTTAAAATACACATGATAATGACAATGCGCTTTTCATCTTCGTTTAAATCACTATTTTGTATTTCTCTTTCTAGAATTTTAGAAAATTTTTCTAATAAGCTATTTATGAAATTAGCTCCCATAGCCTCACAGGTTTCAAACTTGGCTACGAGTTGATAATAATTGGGTTCTAAATCGGTTTTGTTAACGATATCAATATCTAAAATTCCACCACCTCTAGCTCTCATGTTTGCCGTCATTTTTTCAGTTTCCTTGAAAAATATTGGCTTTATTTTATCAAAAATCGATTTTAAGTTTTTAAAATCACCATACCAAGCAAAATGAACATGACCCACTTTTGTGGTTGAAATAACGGTTGATTTAAATCCTCCTCTTTCTAGCCAAAAAGATGCGTTTTTTGCAGCTGCGGCAACAACTGAACTTTCTTCTATCGCCATAGGAATGCAAAAAACTTTATCATTAATCTTAAAGTTTGGAGCTATTCCAAAAGGGATGTAAAAATTGGTTATCGTGTTTTCAATGAATTCATCATGGATTTTTTGGACATCATTATCTTCATGCCAATAGCTTTTTAGCAGATTGATACACTTATCATCACCTCCTAAATATTCATCGGCAATCCACTCTATTTTGGCTTCTTTCGAAAGCTTTGAAAATCCTTTTACCGGTTTTGAATTCATTTTTAGATTTTTTTCGCAAATGTAACTTATTATTAAAATTTTTTGTTTAACAAAAAACATTGTAAAGTTAAACAAAATAACAATACAATTACTTTTTTCTAGCTCATTAAGTTAAACTTTATACTTATTTAGAATAAAAATGTTTCTTTATGTATTAAATGTAAAGTATGCAAGAAAAAACTAACTACTCTGCCTTATCCACATTAGTTTCAGTCTTCTTTTTTTGGGGCTTTATAGCGGCTTCTAATGGAGTTTTTATCCCGTTTTGTAAAACTTATTTTAATATTGATCAGTTTCAGTCTCAGTTAGTAGATTTTGCATTTTATGGAGCATATTACTTTGGTGCATTAGGCTTATTTGTTCTTTCAAGTTCAATAGGAAAGGATATCTTATCAAATTGGGGTTATAAGAATGGTATAATTTATGGGCTACTTATTTCCTCCATTGGAGCACTTGCGGTTTACCCTGCGGTTAATAATGCTGAAATGGGTGATGCTCAAGTGTTTTATTATGTATTGATAGCGTACTTTATTGTAGCATTGGGATTTTCTTTACAGCAAACAGCTGCACAACCCTTTGCTATTTCATTAGGTGATCCTTCAAAAGGGTCTCATAGACTTAATTTGGCGGGTGGAATAAATTCTTTTGGAACCACTATTGGCCCCATAGTAGTAGCACTCATCATCTTTGGTAGTACTCCGTTGAGCGGAGACGAATTAAATAATCTTATTAAAAAGGGACAAATTGAAATTTCCACAATTCAATATCTGTATCTTGGTGTCACAGCATTATTTTTAGCAGCAGCAGCTTTATTTTATTTTTCTAAAAGTTTGCCCAAAGAAAAAGTAGTAAGTTCATTTGAGAAAGCAAACAAAGCCATGCTTTTACTATTATTTATTTCAATAATAATAAGCGTATGTTTTGCTATGGTGTTTTTATCTTACAGTTCATCTGATTTTACCTTTTTTAATAAAAATACAGAAGAAAAGAGGTTAATTCTATTAGTCATTTCGCTACTCATAATTTTGTTAGGATTATTATTTGCGTTTTGGAGTTCATCCAAAAACCCCTCAGGTTGGGGCGCTATGCAAAAACCCCAACTACTTCTAGGTATGATTGCTATTTTCACTTACGTTGGCGTTGAAGTCACTATTCAAAGCAATCTCGGAGAATTATTGAAGGTTGTAGCTGACAAAGTAAACCAATTAAACCCTTTAGGATTGAAAGTAATGAATGATGCTGAAATCGCTCCATATATTTCATTGTATTGGGGTGGGTTAATGGTAGGTAGATGGGTTGGTGCCATAACAGTCTTTAATCCTTCTAAAGGTCTAAAAAAAGTATTGTATATTTTAGTTCCTTACTCCGCATTTGGGGTGATATTATTGGTAAATTTTGGTGCCTATTCAATAAATGATATTTTGGCTTTTGCCATTTGCGTAGCTATTCAAATAGGTGGTTTCTTTTTAGCCAAAGACGCCCCGGTAAAAACATTGAAAATTTTCAGTATTTTAGGTGTTCTGGGGATGATTATTGGTCTATTCGCAAGTGGTACTACAGCTCTTTATGCTTTTTTAAGTGGAGGACTATTTTGCTCTATTATGTGGCCTTGCATATTTTCTTTAAGTATCCGAAATTTAGGAAAGTATACCTCGCAAGGTTCAGCTTTCTTAATTATGATGATTTTAGGTGGAGCAATTATTCCACCTATTCAAGGAAAACTAGCTGATATTACGGGTATTCAACCTTCTTATTGGATTGCCGTTTTTTGTTTTTTATATTTACTTATTTACGCTTTCGTAACTAAAAATATACTTTCAAAACAAGGTGTTCAAACAGATTAAATACATTACTGCTGTAGTAAGCATATTTTTTTTTATCGCTTGTAATAAGCATAGTAATGAGGATATTTTAAATTTTGTTGATCCATTTATTGGTACTGGATTCCATGGTCACACTTTTCCTGGACCTACATTACCATTTGGTATGGTTCAAGTGGGCCCTGATACGAGAATTGAAGGCTGGGATGGATGTTCAGGCTATCATTACTCAGATACTATAATCTATGGTTTTTCCCACACTCATCTTAGCGGTACAGGAATAGGAGACTATTGTGATTTACTTCTTATGCCAATTCAAGGTATTCCTACTTTTAATAACGGGTATCAAGATCCAAGTATCCTCAATTATGCATCAAGTTTTAATAAGAAAAAAGAAAAGGCACGTGCTGGGTTTTATGAAGTAAATTTAGATAAACATGATATTCAAGTACAACTTACTTGTACTGAGAGAGTTGGTATACATCAATATTCCTTCTCAAATTCAAATGATGCTTCTATTGTGGTTGATTTAGAGCATCGAGATAAATTATTAGAATCCGAACTTTACCTATCTTCTGATAGCATGATCATGGGAAAGCGAATTTCACAATCTTGGGCTCAGAAGCAATATTTTTATTTTTGTATAGCTTTATCTTCAGCCTATGATGTTCAGTTTAATAACGATTCTATTCCAACTAAAGCGATACTTAAATTAAGGGAACCAAGAGATGATGTATTGGTTAAAGTAGGTGTATCTACAGTTAGTGCTGAAAGTGCTAGAAACAATCTAGCTTTAGAGGCACCGCACTGGAATTTTAATGAATACAAATTAAACGCTAAAAGTTCATGGCGAAAGGAACTACAAAAAATTAATATTAAGTCTTCTGCTGATAGTGTTAAAACCATTTTCTACACATCCTTATATCACAGCATCATTGCGCCAAATTTAATTAGTGATGTGAATGGGCTTTACAGAGGTACTGATTTAAAAATCCATAAGGACTCTATTCCAAATTATACCGTTTTTTCTTTGTGGGATACGTTCAGAGCAACTCATCCTTTATACAATTTAATCTTTAGAAAAAAGACTGCTCAATTTCTAAATACTTTTCAAAATCAGCTAAGAAACGGAGGCCAACTTCCAATTTGGGAACTCGCTGGAAATTATACTGGTTGTATGATCGGTTATCATTCTGTTTCTGTTATTACCGATGCTTATTTTAAAGGAATTCCATTTTCTAATTACCCGGAACTCTATGAGGGAATGTTATCTATTGCTAATAGATCAAAATTAGGGATTCCAGCTTACAAACGTTTTGGCTACATACCTTCTCACAGTGAGTCAGAATCAGTTTCAAAAACGCTAGAGTATGCTTATAACGATTGGTGTATTTCTAAAATGGCTTTGGCTTTCAGTGATACATTAAATTACCTAGACTTTAATAAAAGGGCTCAATTTTATAAAAATGTATTTAACGATAAAACTGGTTTTATGCAGCCAAAATATAATGGGAATTGGAGCCCTAGTTTTTCTCCTTCTGAGGTTAATTTTAATTACACTGAAGCTAATTCTTGGCAATACAGTTTTTTCGTTCCACATGATATTTCAGGGTTAATTCATATGCACGGAGGTTCAGCACTTTTTAATCAAAAATTAAGTGAATTGTTTAGTAGTAATTCAACTATTGAAGGTAGACAACAAGCAGATATAACCGGCTTAATTGGTCAGTATGCTCATGGTAATGAACCAAGTCACCATATGGCTTATCTATATAACTCGTCTGGAAGGCCTGAGAAATCTCAATTTATGGTAAACAAAATTTTAAACGAATTGTATCATTCATCCCCTGCTGGAATATCGGGGAACGAAGATTGTGGTCAAATGTCCTCTTGGTATGTGTTAAGTGCAATTGGGCTATACGATATCAACCCAGGAGATCCTTATTATATTATTCAAACTCCATATGTAGAGGAGTCATCATTAAATCTAGAAAATGGTAAGGTTTTTTCAATTAAAAAAATTGAAAGTGGTGGAGAAAACAGTATTTACATAAAAAAAGTTGAACTTAATGGGAAGCCTTACAAAAAGAATTTTATTCACATCAATGATGTGATGAGTGGTGGTAAACTTTGGATTTATACCACAAGTGATAGTTCCAAAAAATGGCAGTTAGATGAATTTTATACATCTTCTATAAAGAATGATGTCATCACTATTAGCCCTGTAATTATAGCACCTTCAAAAACATTTCATGACTCTCTGACAATTTCCATTTCTTGTCAAGACTGCGATTCCATTTTGTATTGTATAGATCTTGAAAAAAAAGTGAGATATAAAAATCCAATTACACTTTTAAAATCTACAAAAATTGAAGCCGTTGCTTATAAGAATGGTGTAAGCAGTAAATCTGAAATAGCCAACTTTATAAAGCATAATCAGAATTTCAGTATTTCACTCAAGCAAGGATTTAGTAATCAATACACAGCTGGAGGTAATAATGCGCTAATAGACGGCTTAAAAGGACCCAATAATTTTATGACGGGTTTATGGCAGGGATACCACAATATAAATTTTGAAGCCGTTATTGATTTAAAAAATTTAATGCCTGTAAATTCAATTAGTTTGGGGGCATTACAAGACATGAAATCATGGATTTGGTTACCTCAATCGGTTCGGTTTTGGATATCTAATGATGGTTATGAATTTAAGATGGTGGACGAGTTGACTCATGACATTCCACTATCAAAAGAGGAGTCATTAACGTATGAATTCAAGTCTGATTTTAAAGACCCTTTGAAGGCAAGATATATAAAGGTTCTGGCAACTAATTTTGGTAAATGTCCATCATGGCATTTGGGTAGTGGTGGAGACACATGGATCTTTTTAGATGAAATAAGTGTTAATTAATCTATTCCCACTCAAATTCGTATCCACTCTTAATCAATTCACTCCTATTTTCATCTTGTAAAGCACATTCAAATCCTGAATACATACTGTGAATACCTACTTCTCCAGTAATATTCATAGCTAAAAAACCAACTTGTAAATCATCATAATTTTCTGTTGTTTTTTTAATTCTTTCTACTGCCTCACGACACGCTTCTTCGGGTGTTAAACCACTTCTCATGAATTCAACTACGGCATGGCTACCGCATATTTTTATAATAGATTCACCCAGGCCTGTAGCACAAGCTCCTCCTATTTCTGGATCAACATAAATTCCTGCTCCTATTATGGGCGAGTCACCAACTCTACCGTGTTTTTTAAAAGCCCATCCACTAGTTGTACATCCAGCAGCCATTTTTCCATTTGCGTCCATAGCAATCATGGCAATTGTATCATGATTTTCATGGTTTATATGTGGTAAATTGAAGGAATTATCTTTTTTCCATTCTTGCCATTTTTGTAATGAACTTTCAGTAAGAAGATTTTTATGGGTAAATCCCTGTTCTATAGCAAAATCATATGCTCCTTTTCCACTTAGCATTACATGTGGTGTTTCTTCCATCACCTTTCTTGCAACAGAAATAGGATGCTCGATATTTTGTAAATATGTAACTGATCCACAATTGTATTGATCATCCATAATGGATGCGTCTAAAGTAACAACACCACTTGCATCAGGCATACCGCCTAATCCAACACTAGTGTTGTTTGGATCTGATTCAATTACGTTAAGTCCTTTTTCAACGGCTGTGATAGCACTTCCGTTTGATGAAAGAATTCTGATAGCTTCTTTATTGGCATCAATTCCAGAAATCCAAGTAGAAACCACTTTGATTTTTTTGGATGTTTCCAAAATGGAAACTTGTTTTTTATCCGAACTAGTGGAACAACTTTTTGCCAATACAGCTGCCGAACCAAGTGCACTGAGTTTTACAAAATCTCTCCTTTTCACAATTTTAAGTTATAAGAAAGAAGTCAAATAAATTAAATATTGGTATAATAAGTGGTAATGTGGTACTTACTTACACTAATTTGTTAGTCATTTCATTAGGGAAAATAACAGTTGGTTCGAAGGTTTTAGCTTCTTCAAAATCCATATTGGTGTACGAAATGATAATGACAATGTCTCCTTTCGCAACTCTTCTTGCAGCTGGTCCGTTGAGTGCTATTTCTCCTGAGCCTTTTTTACCTGGTATGACATACGTTTCTAATCTTTCACCGTTATTGATATTTACAACTTGAACTTTTTCCCCCGCAATTAAGTTGGCGGCTTGCATTAAATCAACATCTATAGTAATACTACCGATGTAATTTAGGTCAGCGTCTGTAACTTTTACCCTATGGATTTTTGATTTTAGGACCTCAATTGTCATGGCGCAAATGTAAAATAATTATAATTCTAACAATTATTTATTTGTTAAAAATCATAGTCTTCGTAAGCTTTGGTAAATTCTTCATCTTTAAAAACACAGTTGATTTTTAAATTACTAAAACTATATTTTTCATAAAGTCCTTCCTCATCATATATCATTTGATATATTGGGAAATAATTTTCACTATCAATAAATATAATTGCCTTTTTAGCATAAAGACTATTAATAACTATTATTTGGTCTTTCTTTAGTTCCTCATTTGAGTCTATTCCAGGATTATATTCTCTTAATTTCCCAACATTTATGAGCTTTTTTCTCGCGATTTTATATAGTGTTTCTCCTTCTTGAGCTCTATATTTTAACTTTTCATAATTTGGGTAATTGACAATTATTTTATGACAACTTCTATTGTTCCACTCATATAGCCCTTCGTAATCAGTTATTTTATACAACACATCTCCATAAGTGTTTTTGTAATATTTAAATGAATTATTAATAAAATGAAATCCAATTTCTTTAATTGAGTGGTGGCCACCTGCAAGCATTAGGCTACTTTCAGGATTGAGTGAAATATTAATATAGGGAAAGAAATTAGGGTTAATTAATGCTTTGTTGTTATTTTCCCCATCAATATAAAGTATCTCTGACCCTTTTCTCGGACGTTCATTTTTCAAGTATACCATAAAGGGGCTTGTTTTTAATTTAGCATAGAATTTCCCATCAGTAAATCCCTTTTCATTCCTTTCATTTCTTTGCATTTCAAATTCTAATTGGTGATGATTTTCAATTGCATAAATCATATTGTTAATTAATTCTCTTTTGAAAGCTTCATCTTGTCCAGAAAGATTAATGTGAGCAATAGAAAATAATACCAATAAGTAATTATTTAAATTAAATTTCATGAATAAAGTAGTTACTATCAAATCTTATTTGTTTACCATAAACTCCATTTTCAGCTCTCTTTCCTGAACTGATCACCATAGAAATTTCTGCTGGAGATGACAAACCTAATAATTTTTTAATTCTCTTGGAATCCATTCCTTCCATTGGACAACTATCATAACCATAAGCTCTAAGTGACAACATTAAATTTTCGCACGCAAGAGCAGTTGATTTATGCGCCCAAATAGCCATGCCCTTTTTGTTGTAAGGTTCCCTTGGTGTAGGTTTTTTTAGTCCTCTGAGTTCCATCGCTATTTTTTTTAGATAACCTTTAATGGATAAAAATCCTTGTTGGTAAGCTAACGGTACAATTTTTCCATAATATTTTCTTACCGATTTAGGTGCTTTTTCACCCATTTCGTCAATGAGCGTTAACATTCTTTTTTGGTTTACTTTCCAATAATCTGGTCGAGCTACTGCAACCACTAACTCTTGTGCTGTGGATGCTGCTGGTTGCCCTAAGCAATAGTCTATTAATTTTTTCTTTTTTTCAGCAGTACGTACCCAATAAAATTCCCATGGTTGAAGGTTTGAAGAGTTTGGGGCTAATACAGTTAATTCCAAACATGCTCTCATATCCTTTTCTAAAACAGGTTCATTCGTGAAGTTTCGAACACTACGTCTACTTTTTACGGTTTTAATGAATTCTTTTTTATCTATTTCAGGAACTTCTTCAATATGCGTGTTTTTGTTTTCAAAAAGCTCGTTTAAAATTGGTTTTCCCATCTGTAAGTTATTTTTGAACGTAATAATAGGAAAAGAACTTAAAAAGATTACGTTCAGTGTTTATATATTCATAATTAGTTAAATTCGTTTTAAATATTATTTATGGATATTTTAATCATATCAATTCTAGTTATTTTATTATTTGCTGTTGTTTTTCTAATCACGAGAAAGAAGGGAGATGGTGGACAATCTCAAGAGTTATTAGTTCAGCTTAATGCTGAATTGAGAAAAGAAATTCAAGAAGTTAGAAAAGAGTTAAGTCAAGATGCTGAAAAAAGCAGATTAGAAATAGATCAAAAATTATCGGGTATAAATAAAGAGATTAATGATTTTCATAAGTCATCTAAAACCGATATGCAAAAACAATTTGCTGATTCTAATAAAGTAATTACAGAAGTAACTAAAGAATTGGAAAAAATAAAAGGGACGAATGAACAGGTGTTGAGTTTTGCAAATCAGATGAAAACACTGGAAAAAATCCTAGGTAACCAAAAGCAACGGGGTATTCTTGGAGAAATCCAATTAGAGAATCTATTAGCCAATGTTTTACCGCCAGAACTTTTTCAAATGCAATATAGCTTTTCTAGTGGTGAGGCTGTAGATGCTATTGTTCGTGCAGGTGAATATATTATACCTGTTGATGCTAAGTTTTCGTTAGATAATTACAATAAAATGGTTGAAAGTTCTGATGCTGCTGAAATTGCAGTTTTAGAAAAACGCTTTAAAGAAGACATTAAGTCACGTATTGATGAAACAGCTAAATATATTCGTCCTATTGAGAAAACTACAGACTATGCTTACATGTTTATTCCTGCAGATGGTCTTTATCAAGATTTATTGAATAGTAGAGTAGGGACACTTCAGATCAATTCTAGAGACTTAGTTTCCTATGCTTACACTAAAAAAGTAATGATAGTTTCTCCGATGAGCTTATTCCCCATGCTACAGATTACCGTTAAAGCTTTGCATAATTTAAAGATTGAAAATTCCATAAAGGATATCATGAAAAACATTGATAAGTTAGGTAATCACCTCAATGCTTATAAAACCTATCATGATAAATTAGGAAACACATTGGGAACAGCGGTTAATCACTATAATCGCTCCTCCTCAGAGTTTAAAAAGATTGATAAGGATGTAATTAAAATTTCTGAGGGAAATACGCAAATTGATTTCGAGGGTGAACTACTTGATCGGCCTTTACTAGATAATGAGGGTTAGTGTCATTTTGTGAATAACTATTATTGAACGTCAGCTTTGTTTTTTTGTTAAAAAGAAGAAATTTAGTTAACAAAATAAATCTTGGGGAAATTAAAAAACATACATAAAAGTCAGCATCTTAGTTTCTATTCTTTAGACGCAGATGCTTTAGCTATCCCATTTTATCAATCTAATGTTCCAGCAGGATTCCCTTCTCCTGCCGAAGATTTTATGGACTTAGATCTCAATCTGCAAGCGTATTTGGTGCAACACCCGTCAGCTACCTTTTGTGTTCGTGTCACGGGAGATTCCATGCAAAATGCAGGTATTTTTAGTGGAGATGTAATGGTGGTAGATCGAGCTTTAGAACCTAAAAATAATACGATTGTCTTAGCTGTACTAGATGGAGAATTTACGGTTAAGAGAATACAAAAAAAGGGCAGTCAGCTTTTTTTAAAGCCTGAAAATGAAACCTTTAAACCGATAGAAATAACAGAGGAAATAGACTTTAAAGTTTGGGGAGTAGTCACACACATTATCCATAAGGTATGATAGCATTAGTCGATTGTAATAATTTTTATGCCTCTTGTGAACGTGTTTTTCAGCCCAAGTTAGAACACAAGCCCATTGTTGTCTTATCCAACAATGATGGATGTGTCATAGCCCGAAGTAATGAAGCCAAAGCATTAGGCATCAAAATGGGGGCTCCAGCGTTTAAAATGAAATCCATATTTGATCGAAATGCAGTTCACGTTTTTTCTTCAAATTTCGCCCTTTATGGAGATTTATCTAATCGTGTAATGAGTATACTAGCAGAAGGTGTGCCCGCTATTGAAATCTACTCCATTGATGAAGCCTTTTTGAATTTAGATGGGATAATAAAACCGCTTCAGTTTTCTATTGATTTAAGAACTAAAGTG
>CACAYQ010000032.1 GCA_902536695.1 uncultured Bacteroidota bacterium
CTTTCCAACTAATACATATACTCAAGAAGGAATAGCAGTACTAACTGAATATCTTTCTGGATTTCTGACCATTAAAAGATTAAAAGAATTAGCACTAAGAGTTGTGGGTGTTGATATGATGATTAACGGATTAGATTTTAAAGCCGTTTATCATGAATTGGTCAATTCATACTATATTGATCCCAACGAAGCTTTTATCATAACCACAAGAATTTTTAGAGGTGGTGGTTTTACTAAGGACCATTTATATTTAAAAGGCTTTATAAGAATATATAATCATTGGAAGTCTGGAAAATCCCTAGAACCGCTTTTAATCGGAAAAAATTCTATTCAATATTATGATATCTACAAAGAGATGATTGCAAGAGAATTGGCCTTTTCTCCTAAATACGTTACAAGCATATTAAAAAACCCGATTAAAGCAAGAAAAGAGGTCGAGTTTGTCTTAAGCGGTCTTGTAGGTTAAGCATCATTAATTTTTATAAAAAGGTAGTTTAACCACCTTTAAAGGAACTACTTTATTACGAATAGTCAATGCTAGGTTGTTTTCATTAGTCAGTGCTATTTTTTTCACATATCCTAAGCCAATGGCTTTTTGAGTACTTGGGCTCATAGTCCCCGAAGTAACTCTTCCAACTACTTCATTATTTGTATTTATAATGGAATAGTCTTTTCTTGGAATTCCTCTCTCTAATAATTCAAATGCAATTAATTTATATTCCGTTCCATTCTCCTTATCAGAAAGGATTTTATCCATACCTACAAAATTCTTTGAAAACTTTGTTACCCAAGCTAGACCAGCGGCTATTGGTGAAGTGGTCTCATCAATTTCGTTTCCATACAGACAATACCCCATTTCTAATCTCAACGTATCTCTAGCCGCTAAACCTGCAGGTTTTAGTTCATATTCTTGACCAACTTCAAATAATAAATTCCAAAGTGTTTCAGCGTCTTTGTTTTTAACGTAAAGTTCAAACCCACCCGATCCAGTATATCCAGTAGCTGAAATAATGACATCAGCAACATTTCCTAAATCCCCTTTAATAAAATGATAAAATTTAATAGCATCTAAATTTTCATTCGTTAGGTTTTGTAGTAAATCAATTGATTTTGGCCCTTGTAATGCTAATAAAGCATACTCATCTGAGATGTTTTTAAGATCAGCACCAACATCATTATGTTTTTCTATCCAATTCCAATCCTTTTCCAGATTTGATGCATTCACTACCAGCATGTATTCTTCATCAGAAATCATGTAGATAATCATATCGTCAACTACCCCACCGCTATTATTGGGAAGATATGCATACTGTGCTCTTCCAGGAAATAACAGAGTAGCATCATTACTCGATATTTTTTGAATTAAGGAAAATGCGTTTGGACCCGAAACTAGAAATTCTCCCATGTGAGATACATCAAAAACACCTACCCCTTCCCTAACAGTTTTGTGTTCGTCATTCACCCCTGTATACTGAACAGGCATTTCAAATCCAGCAAAGGGGACCATTTTCGCTCCCAAATCAATGTGTTTTTGGTGTAGTGCTGTTTTTTTCATGTTTTTCAATTAATGAATTATAAAGTTTATAATATTTTTCTTTAACAGTATCTTTTGAATAATGATCTAAAACAGTCTTCCTGCCACTTTCTCCAATCATTTTTCTCAAATTTTCATCCTCAATCAGATTAGTAAGAGTTTGAATCCATTCATCCTCTCCAGAAGCAAGAAAACCGTTTTCTCCATGATTAATGATATCATGATTCATTCCCACTTTAGACATTACCGTTGGTATGCCAACAGACATGTATAACAATCCTTTCATTCCGCATTTGCCTTTAGTCCATTCATTATCAGGAAGAGGCATTACTCCTATATCAAATGAATTAAATAATTCAACTTCTTTCTCATTATCCCATTTTAGCCCTTTTATATTCAGCTTTTTATTCACATAGTTTTCATCCCCAATTACTGTAAATTCAATACCATCCTTATATTTTAATTTTAACTTTAGAAATACAGATGTTATTGATTCAAAATGCTTTACTGTAGTATGACTTCCAACCCATCCAATTTTAATAACGCCATTTGATTTTCTTTGGAAGGATTTATAAAGGGAAGTGTCTACACTTGAAGGAATAATAGTTACATTCTCATTGAACTTCTTAGCATAAGCTGCAAGGTATTTATTACCACAGGTGATGTGATCACAGAGAGGAAGTACACGCTCAATTTTCTTTTCATCTTTAAACCATGAAATTTTCTTGTTAACGTTTGAAACATCCTTTACCCAAATGGCATCATCAAAATCAAAAATTATGGGAATGTTTTTTTTAGAAACCGCTTTTTCAAAAAAAGTTGTTCTAGTAGGTAATGCCTCCCTGTAAATGACAATTAAGGCAAAGTTTTCTGAATTTAACAGGTCTTGAAATCTCTTTTTGTATGACTTGATGCCAATCCAAAGCTTTCTAATAATATTATTTGATTGATATAAAGAATATTCGTCTTCTTCAGCAATGATATTAGCCAGTACACATTCCAAACCTTTTGACTCTAGATAATCAAATACTTGCTCAAAACGATATCGTTGACCTGGACTTCGATCTAATCTGTGATGCGCTATAAATAAAATTCTTTTTGAAGACATACTTAATTAATCACGAATAAAAGTTTTAAATATTAGCACAAAGATTACAAAAAACTAATACGCTTTTTCATCTCCTTTAAAAACATTAATTATAGTTAATACAATTATTTTAACATCCAAGATCAAAGACCAGTTCTCAATGTAAAGAGTATCTAATCTGATGCGATGCTCCATTGCCAACGAACTTTTTGTCTCTCCCCTTAATCCCTTAATTTGAGCAAGCCCTGTAATACCTGGCTTAACAAAATGTCTAAACATATATTTATCTACTGTAACAGCATATTCTTCAGTATGCTTTTTCATGTGTGGTCTTGGACCGACAATCGACATATGACCATAAAAAACATTAAAGAATTGAGGCATTTCATCTAAACTTGTTCTTCTTAAAAATAGACCCAAACTAGTTATTCTGCTATCTTTTTTTGTAGCTTGAGTATGATCAGCTTCAGTATTAACATGCATGGTTCTAAATTTCAAACATTTAAAATCGTGGTTATTTTTACCTGAACGCATTTGTTTGAATAATACAGGACCCTTTGAATTCAATTTAATCACCACAGCTAACACAGGATACAACCAACTAAGAACAAATAAAATCACGAATAACGAAAATGCTAAATCAAATAGTCTTTTAATAAATCTATTTGCATAATCATCTAACGGAATATTCCTGAAAGTTAATACGGGTACATGTTCATAAAAATCGATAGTTAAGTGACGGTTTAAAAAGCCTCTTACATCGGGAATCATTTTAATTCTAATTAAATTATTATGTGAAAATTCTGTCAATCTTCTCAATTGATCCGTGTTTAAATCAGAGATAGAACAATACATCTCATCTACTTTATGAATCTTGCAATAATCAAAAACATCATTAACCCTACCTTTCAAATCTGATAAACCACTTTTATTGTCAGAAAAAAATCCTAAAAATTTATACCCTAATTCTTTATTGTTCTTGAAAACGCCTAGTAATTCATTGGAAAGTTGTCCTGCCCCTACTATAATCACATTTCTAAAATTGAGTCCCTTTTTTCTGAATCTATTAAATTGAAATTGAAATAAAAATCTCCATAAAGAAACAGAAGCTACCAGTAGTGCAAAAGTTGTGAGTAAATGCTCTCTAGAATAATAATAGGCTTTTCTAAAAACCCAGAATGCAGTTATTAATAAAGCTTGTAGGACAAAAAGCTGAATGAGATTCAAAATAATCTTTTCTACTTTTTTAAATTGATTGTTTTCATATGCTTTAACTATGTATGTTGAAAGAAACCAACATAAATTAAATACTAGAAGTAGAGTGAAATACTTATCACTTAAATAGGCGGTTAATGAACCAAACTTTATGTAATATGCTAGCAAAAAAGATAGATTAATTAGTACAAAATCGCCTGCAATTTGAAAGAAGTTGATTAATCTGTTATTGTATTTTGAATTCATTTAAAAACGAAATTAATAATTCTACCTTATATTTAAACGCAAATACGATCGACCTTTTAGCTATGCCCCATTCTACTAATCAGCTTAGAAAAAATCTAAAATTTACTTTATTTCACAAAATGCGTCAATTTACCTTAAGAAGAGAAATAAATACTTTGGGTGAAAATGTTTTCATTGAAAAAAATGTAAAAATATTAAGGTTTACTAAAAATGTGGATATAGGTAAAAATGTGGTCCTTAAAGAAGGAGCGAGAATTTGCAGCTGTAACAAAAATGCCAAAGTATATATTGGGGAAAATACCACATTTGGATATCATAGTTTCTTGTTCAGTTCTGAATCAATAGAAATTGGTAATGATTGTTTAATAGCACCCTTCGTTTACATAGTAGATAGTGATCATAACATTGAGAAAGATAAGCTCATTAATGAGCAACCCAATAGTACTGCTCCGGTAAAAATTGGAAACGATGTGTGGATAGGCACTGGTGCAAAAATTTTAAAAGGGGTAAGTATTGAAAATGGTGCAGTAATAGCTGCTGGAGCTATTGTAAAGTCTGATGTAAAAGCGTATGAAATATATGGCGGAATTCCCGCCAGAAAGATTAGTGATCGAAAATGAAAATTGGAGCTGTAGTAATTTGTCGGTATAACTCATCTAGACTTCCAGGTAAAATTCTAAAAAAAATAAATGGTAAACCCATTTTAACTTACATTATTGAGAGACTAAAATGTGTGCAAAATTTAGATGATTTTATTGTAGCTACTTCCATCAATTCAACTGATCAGCCCATTGTGGATTATTGCATCAAAAATCAAATAAAATATTTCAGAGGAAGTCTTGAAAATGTAGCTGAACGATTTTTACATGCTGGATTAAAGTTCCAATATGACTATGCAATTAGAGTAAATGGTGACAATTTATTCTTAGATCATAAATTGATTTCAAAAATGATTTCTGTGTTAGATTTAAATCATTATGATCTAGTTAGCAATGTTAAAGACAGAACTTTCCCTAAAGGAATAAGTGTTGAAATCGTTAACATTAACTTCTACAAAAAGTTGTTTAATGAATTCAACCAATCCAAATATCAGGAACATGTCACAAACTACATGTACGAGTATCCTGATTGTGGGAATTTTTATCATTTTATAAATCACACATTACCACATGCTGCTGGTGCTCAACTAGCTATTGATACGGAAAGGGATTTTACGTTTGCCGGTCAGATTTTAAATTCTTTTAAGAAAGATCACACTAAATATGGTTTTGAAGATGTTTTTAAACGAATGATTGAAATTAAACGACTTCATTAGATTTTCATACTTTTACAGCATGGGAAACTTTAGGGGTAAATTTGGTCCATTACTTATTGCCGAAATAGGGGGTAATCATGAGGGAGACTTTGAATATGCCAAAAAACTTACCAAACTTGCTATTAACACTAATGTGGACTTTATAAAGTTCCAAATTTACACTGGAGACAGTCTTGTTTCTAAGCTAGAAAGTCCCATTAGAAACCAACATTTTAAGAAATTTGAACTCACAAATGAGCAACATTTGGAGTTAGCGAAAATGGTTACAGATGCAGGAATAGGATACATGTCTTCAGTATGGGACATGAATGCTATGAGCTGGATTGATTCGTTTATTCCGATATACAAAATTGGTAGTGGAGATCTTACTGCTTACCCTGTGATTAAAAAGACCTTAAAAAAAGAAAAACCAATTATTATTTCAACTGGTTTATCCGCAGAAAAAGAAGTATTAGAGTGTATTGAGTATATTCAAAAGATTAATCCTTTATATAAAAGTAAGGATATGCTAGCTATTCTTCAGTGCACCAGTATGTATCCCATATTACCAAGCGATGCACATTTAAATGTGATAGCAGAACTTAAAAAATTAACCAACCTAACCGTTGGTTATTCTGATCATACTGAAGGCAGCCAAGCACTAAAATATGCTATTGCTATTGGGGCTGAAATATTAGAATTTCATTTTACTGATGCAAGAGAAGGAAAATCTTTTAGGGACCATAAAGTATCGTTAACACCTCATGAAGTAAAAGAATTAATAGAAGAAATAAAACTAATTGATTGTTTGAAAGGAGAACGGCTTAAAAAACCAACTCAAATTGAATTAGATCATGCTCATGAAATTTCATTTAGAAGAGCTGTTTACCCTAACAGGGATATTAAAAAAGGGGAAATAATTAATGAAGATAGTGTAACCATATTAAGGCCCAATCACGGCATAGATGCTAGAGACTTTGATAAAGTAATAGGTAAAAAAATTAATTGCGATGTAGTGGAACATCAAAAATTAGAATGGAAAATGTTTGATTGAATTTATGTTTTTACCTATTTATCAACTCATCAAAAAATATTCTCCGAGAATAAGAGGGTTAATTTTTAAACTACTTTTCTCTTCCAAAAGGATTTCAGTTGGAAAAAACTTTCAATGTGATACTTGGCCATCCATTATAATTGATGAAAACGCAAAGTTTGTAATTGGCAATCATGTCACTTTTAGAAGAAATGTAGAAATTAGAGCACATGGTAATTCGAAAATTCATTTGAAAGGAAATAACAGAATTGATAGAGGAGTTCGGATACTAGGAAATAACAATGCCGAAATATCTATTGATAAAAATACACGAATTGGTTTATACACTGTTTTAAATGGTGGAGATTCCATTTCCATTGGTAAGAAAGTACTTATATCAGGGTTTGTCTACCTTCAAACGAGCATGCACAATCATAATAAAAATGGAAATATTCAAGATCAAGGTTACAAGCACGGATCAATAGAAATACATGATGATGTTTGGTTAGGTTCACATGTGGTTGTTTTGCCAAATTGTGTTCTTTCAAAGGGATGTGTGGTTGGAAGTAATGCTGTAGTGACTAAAAGTGCTGAAAAAGAAAATGTATTAGCAGGAGTCCCAGCAAAAATCATAAAGGAAAGAAGTTGAGACCATGAAAGAAGCTCCATTAGTTACCGTTTACATTACCAACTTTAATTATGGCAGCTACATTAAAGATGCAATAGAAAGTGTTCTTAATCAATCTTTTAAAGACATTGAATTAATCATTATTGATGATGGGTCTTCTGATAATTCTAAGGAAATCATTGAAAGGTATATGCAATTGAATTATGTTAGGGTTATTTTTCAAAAGAATAAAGGTCTAAATATCACCAACAATATTGCCATGAGATTAGCACGTGGAAAATACCTTGTAAGACTTGATGCAGATGATTATTTTAGAAAAGATGCCATACAAAAAATGTGTCAAAAACTTGAGTCAGATTCTAAGTTAGGTCTTGTATTTCCCGACTATTTTCTAATTGACTCTTTAGGAGATGTAATAGCTAAAGAACAGCGACACGCTTTTGACAAAGATGTTTCTTTATTAGACCAACCTGCTCATGGAGCTTGTACTATGATTAGACGATCTTTTTTGGAAAAATTAGGAGGCTATAATGAAAGTTTTTCCTGTCAAGATGGATATGACTTATGGATTCGTTTTACAGCAAAATATCCAGTCGCAAATATCAATGAACCTCTATTCTATTACAGACAACACAATAGTAACCTCACTAAGAATGAAGATCGTATATTAAAAACACGAGCTGAAATAAAAGAGTCTTTTGTTAGTAAAGAAAAAATTCAAACACCTACAACATTAGCTATTCTACCAGTAAGAGGAGAAAAAATTAATCGATATAGTCTTGCATTTGAAAAATTTGGAGATGAATATTTAATTGATAAAAAAATCAAATCTGCACTTCAATCCAACCATATTGATCAACTTGTTGTTACATCACCTGATCAAAAAATAAAAGACTATGTTATTCAAAATTATATTGAAAATGAAGTTCTTTTTATTGAAAGGCCTAGAAATCTCGCTATCTTAAACAAAGATCTTAAAGATACGGTTGAATTCATTTTTAACAATGCTCAATTGGAGGGTCAGAAATTCGATAGTTTTTTGTTGATGTTTTTAGAGTACCCTTTTGTAGAATCCAATATATTGGACGATGCCATACAGACCATGGCTATTTTTGATCTCGATTCATTAATTTCAGTAAGACAAGATAATAGTCTCTTTTTCAATCATGATGGTAATGGAATGAAAGCCATTAATAATCAGGACAAATTCACAAAAATGGAGAGAGAAGCTATTTACAAGTTTACAGCTGGTCTTATGCTATCAAAAGTTAATCTATTTAAGAGTCAAAAAACTTTTATAGGCCAACGTGCTGGTCACATTGAAGTCAATCAAAAAGCAGCTATGGGTCTTTACTCTGACTTTGATGTGAAAATGGCTAAATTAATTGCCGAAGAAGAATTAAAAGAAAACAAGTAGTTTCTTGAAAATAAAAATGATCAATCTTGCCCTAAGGGGAATTACACTAGGAAGTAAATTCCTATTATCTATTTACTTAGTTAAATTCCTGAGTCTAGAAGCAAATGGAGAGTATGGAATTTTTGTAGCTACTATATCTATGTTAACATACGTACTAGGATTGGACTTTTATTCTTTTAACAACAGAGAAATACTTCAAGAAAACAGCTTAGAATCTGGCAAAAAAATTAAAAATCAGTTTTTTCTATTCACACTAGTCTATCTACTCGTTCTACCATTGTTATATGTTTTTGGATTATTTGATTTCATAGGTGAAAAATACATACTTCTATTTTATCTGATACTGATTTTTGATCACATATCTATTGAACTTTACAGATTATTGGTAGTCTTCTCAAAACCCATACAAGCAAACATGAACCTATTTTTGAGGAGTGGCATTTGGATTCTAGTTTTAATTTTTGCTTGGCATTATGATTTTAAAGACTTAAAAAATTTAAAAAGTGTATTTAATTTATGGCTGGTAGGCTCATTCCTTTCTGTAGTTTACTCTATTTTCTCAATAAGTACTGTTGGTGTAAAAATACCATGGAAAGAAAAAATGGAGACGAAATGGATACTTAAAGGATTAAAGATTGCACTACCCTTTTTTATAGCTACACTTTCATACAAAATAATTCAATTTGCTGATAGATATATGGTTGAATTTTACCTGGGAACTAAGCAAACCGGAATTTATTATTTCTTTAGTAATATCAGTATGCTCATTGAAACATTTGTGCAGACAACTGTTGTGATGATCTATTCCCCTAAATTAATTGCGTCACTCAAAAGAGAAAAACCTTTTCAAATTGATATTTTTAAAAACTTTTCTAAAGAAATTATAATCTATTCAGTTGTTGCAGTAGCTAGTGTATGTGCCATTATTTATCCGCTATTACATGTAGTTGAGAAAACAGAACTTTTTCTTTCTATCAGCGTGTTCTTTGTTATGGTTATTACACGCTTTATTTTCAATATTTCATTGATTTATCACTTTAAGTTATATGTGGGTAAAAAAGATAGAGTCATAATGACCTCTACTTTGGTTGCTGTTTTATTTAATATTTCACTAAATTTTATTTTAATACCATTATATGGCTTAATAGGGGGGGCATTAGCCACACTCATATCAATTTTTGTGATGATGAGTTTTAAATTATTTTATGCAAAAAAATATGAGCACTAAAAAATTGCTTTTTTTTCCTCAAAATGAAACCCATTTGGAAAATATGCTTCCCTTATTACCAAATCTTGAAAACAAAGGATATCAATGTGAATTCATTGATGCATCAAAAATTTACCATCAAGATATATACAAAGATTTTCCTCAGTTAAAACGTATTACACTCAAAACAACATGTGAAATTCCGTTCTATACAACAGGTACCATTCAAAGAATAAGGTTTGTACTATCATTGAGAAAAGAATTAAAACAAGTTAAAAGTAATTATGATGGATTTTTTATTGGAAACGATGGTGCTCTACAACGATTAGTGATGAAAACTATATCCATACAAAAAATATTCTTTCTAGTTGATGCCATCATTAATGATAACACTTTTAGTTTTTTTAAAATCTTTAAGCACTCCAATTTTATGTCTTATGACATTAAAGATTGGATAAGAAGAAAATCAAAGCTCATTAGCATGAGAATTATTAGGTATTTACCATTCAATTACTTATTACCGAGTGAAATTGGTACGGTAAGGACTACAAAAATGTATGTACTTGGAGAATATGTGAAGGAGGTGCTAAAAACAAGAGGTATCCCAGGTAGAGAAATTTTAGCTTGTGGTTTACCAAGGTTTAGGAAAATACTTGAATATCGTCACCCAGGGATTAATCTTGAACCCAATGGAAAGTTTAAAATCATGACATTAACACAATCTGCTGTATGGCATAATGATCATGTTAAAGAAGAAGTTCAAAAAAAGCAGCTTTTTAAATTAATTAATCTCCTTGAGAAGATGCGTGTAAATGAAAATACAGATGTTGATCTCAACATACGTTTACACCCCAGAGATATTGTAGAAGATAGATCCTATTTTTTTGAAAAAGACTTTGTCCATTTAATTGAAGGTGATCTCTATAAACAATTATTGGAACATGATATTGTAGTAGCTACTTCTTCTACCGTTTTACTAGAAACGTTAGCTATTAACGGGAGAGTTGCTGTCATGATGTTAGTTGATCAATGGTGGAGATACGAGAGATCATTTTTGAAACTTCCTTGCTTCCATAAGTTTCATAATGAAAAAGATCTCGAAAATTATTTCAGCCATTTGATGAACGGAGGTGAATTTAACAGAGCTGGTCTAGAAAATTTAATTAGTCCAAGCTTGAAAAATAGTGTTGAGATCATTACTGAGGATGTCATTAAAGAGTTATCCTAGACGATTATTTTGAAATGGTATATTTCATCCAATCATACATAAAGACAACTAAAAACCAAGAATAATCAAAGGTGTATCTTTTAATTAATTTTGGTTCATTGTAAATTCTATACAACCATCTTATATTTAATTTATTTACCCAGTTTGGGTAATAGTCCGTATTTTGAAACGATTGGTGTAAAAAGCCTCCGCATGAATATCCCCTACCACTCCAACCTGCTCCTTTTAATTTGATTAAATAATTTTCTTGTAAAGGGCTTCCCATTCCCACGATGATAACCTCAGGATTTAATTTAATTATTTCCTTAATATGAAGCATTAATTCTTCATCATCTTTGAAATATCCATCTCTTGAACCAATTATGTTTAAATCAGGATATTTTACCTGAATATTTTGGATAGACTTTTCTATGAATTCAGGCTTAGTACCTATAAAATAGACTTCACTTTTAGAAATACTAAGCTGTTTAAATAAGGGTTTAAAATAAGATGAAAAATCAGGTGATAATCGTTGAATTGATTTATTTAAGAATATAGAAGAAAGTTTTTTAAGTACAACACCATCAGATGTAATTAAATCAAAATCTTTTAAGTCTATTTTGTTTCTTAATTTTAAATAAGAAAATGGATTTACATAGGAAACGATCCCACTGTGCATGTCTAGCAAAACATCCACATCTTCTACTAACTTATTTTTTAGATGCTCAATCAATTCATTAAAATTGAGTATCAAATTTAACAACTCCTACATCATTTTATGACTATTAGTTAAAATAAAACCATGGTAGTTGATTTACCATTGTTTTATGTGTATTTCATTTATATAATTAACTTTATATTATCTAATCTTTTAGTTAAATCCAAAATGCTTTTAAGGCAAAAAATCCTTATTCAGACTATTCTATTTCTATTGTGGGTTGGCTCAATAAACTACTCGGTAGTTTATTACTTGGGATTACATCAAAAAGGAGAACTATTAGCTAAAACGATTAATTTATCCATCAACTTTGTCATTTTTATCATTGTTTCCACCTTCTTATTTAGTCATTACAAAATCCATAAGAAAATCAATCTACCCAAATTACAGGTGTTTTGGCTACTTGTTGGAGTTATTATGTTGATGTCGATAGGTTCGTTAGTTCAACTGAAGTTTAGAGACGTGATACCCTCGTTTTTACGATTTACAAATTATTTTGGAATTTTCATCATTGGTTATAACATCAAGAAGGAATACCATCCTAGTTATTGTATTCGAATACTGAATCCATTCATTATCTTTTCTGTTATTTCATGTTTATGCTTTGGCTTCCTCGAAATTTTCACAAACGATATCCAATATTTAAACAACGCCTATCGCGTATCAGGTTCATTTAAATTCCACCAGTTAGCCTTTGGGATGTTCCTTTTTACCATTATTACATGTGTAATCTTTCTAAAATATAACGCCAATGACAAAATCCTTAAAAAAATCATTTTTGGAATAGTCTTGACTTTATTACTTTATCTGTTCATGAGAGTACACTCGAGACTATTGTCACTTTCCTTGTTTTCAACACTATTAGCCGTCTCTTTTATCGGTTCTAAGCAATTATTAGTTAAAGTTAAAATCATGACAGCTACTATGTTTTTATTGGTAACTGGACTTTTTTTAATGTTCAATTTTGATTTTCAACCAAGATTAAAAAACTTGTTATTATCTAGAAATAATTCAGGATTTGTGGATTCATCATCTAAAACCAGACTTGATATCATAAATAATAGCTTAGCAGCCATTGATGAAGTAGATGTGCTTTTTGGAAAAGGATTAGGTACATTTAATGGTTTTTATGAGAAGGCAGGGCTTAAAAAAGGAGTTGCTGCACATAATAATTACCTATTATTTTTTATAGAAGGAGGTATTGTAGCGTTAGCTGCCTTTATCCTATTTGAATTTATCATGATGATTAAGTTCTTTAAAACCATTAAAAACAGTCATAAAATCAAATATGAATCTGATAAAAAATTACTTTTTGCTGCCGCTACTCTGTTTATAGGAATTGAATTTTTAGGGTTTCTTCTAAACAATTACTACTTCTATCAGTCTGAAACTATTATATGGCTATTACTAGGGTTTTGCGGACCGTTCTTAGAAAGAAAAGTTAAAATTCATGTCTAAGATCAACACCATTTCTTATTGGCTTTTTCTGGTTTTACCAAGTGCTCTTTTTTTTGAAAAAATAGTAGCCAGTATTTTGATAGCAATCTTATTTCTTTTCAAGATACCGATCATATTTCAGCTTAAAAGCCTGAAGTTGTTATTAAAACAAAAAATATTACTTCTCAGTATTCTTTATTTTGTGTTGCATGCCATTGCCTTATTGTTCACCAATGATACGCAAGACGGTTTAAATTCGTTGGAAATAATACTCAGTTTTTTTGTCCTTCCCTTAATTGGAGTAACCTTTAAAAGAAATAATAAATCTCAAAAAATTAACCACCAATTTATCGATAAACTATTTTATGTATTTGTCTCCGTTGGCATTGTAGCAATGATTGTTTGTTTATTACATGCATTTTATGCGGTTTATCTTGGAAATGGAACAGGAAATTATTGGTTTTTTTACAGAGGATTAGCCCATCCTTTGTGGCAAATTCATCCTATATATCTTGCCTACTATTTAAATTTTTTGCTCAGTATTTTACTTTTTCACGATTGGAAATTTAAATGGAAGTTTAAAGAGTCTATAAAATGGTGTCTAGTTCTGTTAACTGTGATTTTCTTAGTTCTTCTTTCTGCTAGAACCCCTTTGCTTGTCACTCTTGCTATTCTTCTAATGTTTATTTATAATAAATTAAGAATTAATAAACTAGTTCTTGCCTTAACTACATTAGCTATTGTAACCATATCGTTAATAGCTCTGGTTTTCACTAACAACAGATTCAAAGAACTTTTCAACGAAGATGGAATTCTGCAGGAAGACCGTGTTCAGACATGGAGAGGAGCGTATGAAGTGGCTGCAAGTCATTTTTGGTTTGGCGTACCAAAAGGTGATTTAGATGAAAAACTGGAAATTATATACAAAAAAAACAATCATTTCAAGGGTCTAGAAAGGTCATATAATTGCCATAACCAGTACCTACAAGTGTTATGCTACTTCGGAATTTTTGGATTACTGTATTTCATATTATGGATATTTTATGTTTTTAAAGCATCTATCCATACTAATAAAATATTTCAACTACTTGTATTTAGTATACTGGTATACTTTTGTACGGAGTCTATCATGTCTGTAAATAAAGGAATTATTTTTATTTCTTATTTTTTCACATTAATTGCCATTTATGAAAAATAAAGATTACGATGATTTTGACTTAATAAATCTGGCACAATCCATTTACAACATCTACAAAAGACGGAAAAGACTTGTTTTAGTTTTATTGCTACTTACCATTTTAGTTGGGATTTATGACATGGTTACAACAAGTAAAACCACCACTTCTTTTTATTTAATAAAGTGTAACGAAACATTCTTCCAAAATAAAGACAATGATGCAAAACAAATTGGATTAGAATTATGTTACAATTTATCTAATTATGTGACTAATAAAAATTATAATGGACTTTCAAAACTGATAAATGTGGATCAAAAAACAGTCGAATCTATTGATAACATGAAAGTTATTAATCTTAATAAAAATGAGAATGACCATTTCTTTAGAATCTATTTATACTTTAAAAATCAAATTAACTCTTACGGAATTGTAGATGGTATGGTAAATTATATGAACCACGTACCTCTTTTAATCAAACAGAAAAAACTCAATGAGCTGTATTATAATCAGTATATAGACGATCTGAACAAAAAAATAAATGATTTCACTAACGATAGTATCAAAAGTATTACTGAAAAAAACTCACTTTATAAATTAATCAAACAAAAAAATGAGTTAATAATAAAAAGTCAGCTTAACACGCCCTTTTACATCACGAATACAGAAAATAACATCACTTCAAGTAATAACTATTTGTTGATATTTTTGAAATATGTATTTTATTTCCTTTTTTTCTCATCCACAATGATTTTAATACTAGAAGGAATAGCATTTATAAAGAAATATAGGACTTAATTTTCTAGTATACTACGATAGTTTGAAAAACTAATAATGTTTCTTAGAAACATACTCATTATTAACATCTATGATGGTATGATTGCATTTTAAGTAGAAACAACAGTAAAAAATCGTAAAACAAACCGCATAGAGTGATCTAAAAATGAACAAATTTATATTTGAAAACAGTAAATTTAAACTTCTAAAAAAATAAAATGGTATCAACTATTCAAGATAGAGTAAAAGAAATTCAACAAAAGATAGCATCTTGTTTGTCATTAAAAACGAACCAATTGGTATTTGAATTTAATGAAATGCCTGATTATGTAGACTTAGATTTATTTACAATTAATGCAGTCCATAAACAACAATTTTTCTTTTACTCAACAGAAGGCAGAGACAAAATCGAAGCGCTTGAGATGATGCTGAAATACGCTAAAAACAATCTCAATATTGAAGACTCATTTACAATTCAATGGAAGCTAAAAGGAACTACTGAAATTCATCAGTCCTATTTTAGAGCTTTTAATATGATGGATGCTCTTGATAAATTTTATTATGGAAGAAGTATTAATTCTATCATAATATATAGCATAACATTAAATCCAATAGCATAATGAGTAAAACCAATATCACCGTTCGATTCTCCGATATTGATATGGCAGGAAATGTGCATAACAGTAAATATCTTAGCTATTTTGAACAAGCAAGAATAGACTTTTTAACCCAAATATCTGGTCTAAATTGGGATTGGAGAAAGCAAGGATTATTAATTGGTAGAATTGAAGTGGATTATATTCACCCTCTACATCTTAGAGACAAAGTATTTATTAAAACATCATGCGACCACGTAGGAAATAAAAGTTTTACGCTCTCATATACTTTATTTAAAAAAACCCAGGATGGAGAATTATTGTGTACACGTGGTAGAAGTATTCTTATTTGTATGAACTTCGAAACAAATCTTTCTGTTCCTATTTTTCAAGAGTGGAGAAAGTATTTAATGAAATCTGCCACTTCTTAAAAAATTTTAAAAGTGCATGTTAAAAGCACAATTCAAAAAATACATTCTGAAATTCAAAATTCCTAGCGGGACTAGCAGAGGCGTTTTGACAGAAAAACCATCTTGGTTCATTAAAGTATTTAAGGATTCTGACCCTGATATATTCGGAATTGGAGAATGCGGTCCTATTGAAGGACTAAGTAGGGATCCCATTAATACATTTGATGAAAAGCTAAAGGAATTATGTGAAAAAATGAATATTCATCAAACCGTAGATTTAGATGAGTTTCCTAGTATACAATTTGGCTTGGAAATGGCTTTAAAGGATCTTGAAAACAAAGGAAACCGAAAACTTTTTCAAAACAAGTTCACCAAAAATGAAAAAGATATTAAGATTAATGGACTTATATGGATGGGTGAATATGCTTTCATGTCTAAACAAATTCAAAAGAAATTAGAGGATGGATTCCATTGTATTAAAGTGAAGATTGGATCCTTAAACTTTAAGGACGAATTAAATCTATTAAAACAAATAAGAAAAAATTACAAATCCACTGAACTAGAATTAAGAGTAGATGCAAACGGAGCCTACTCCAGTACAGACATATCATACATACTTTCAGAATTAGCAAAGCTTGATATACATTCTATTGAGCAACCCATTGCTATTAATCAATGGAATGAAATGAAAAACCTATGCAAGGACAGTCCCATACCAATAGCATTAGACGAAGAATTAATTAAACCATATACTAAAAAACAAAAAGAAAATTTACTTCAATACATTGATCCTCAATACATTGTATTAAAGCCATCCATGCTTGGTGGATTCAAGGAAACTGAAGAATGGATTAATTTAGCACAGAAAAATAATAAGGGTTGGTGGATTACTTCAGCTTTGGAGTCCAATATAGGCCTAAATGCCATTGCTCAATTTTGTGGGAATTTTAAAAATAAGTTACCTCAAGGGTTAGGAACGGGAGGTTTATATGTAAATAATTTTGATAGTCCATTGGTAATTACAAATCAATATTTATCACATGATAAAAATAAAAAATGGAATCTTAATCAGTTAGTATTTAATGATAATTAAGACAAACTATAAGGACATTTTTAGCTTGGATAAGGCACGAATCAATGAGCTAGATCCTCATATAAACGATGTACTTGAGTTTTGGAAATCTAAAAAATCGTATTTAATAGTAAATACTTCTGGTTCTACTGGAATTCCAAAGCCCATAAAACTTAAAAGAGAACATATCATCAATAGTGCTAATGCCACACTGGATTTTTTCGAATTAAGTATGGGAAGTGCTTTTTTATGTTGTATGCCATCTAAATATATAGGAGGAATAATGATATTAATAAGGGCACTTGTTAATGAAGGATTGATATTTTTAGAAAAACCTAGTAGATATCCAATCCAGCAATTGAATGAAAAAATTGACCTGTGTGCAATGACAACTGCACAAGCTCGTAATGCAATACAGCATCCAAAAAGAATAGAATTTATTCATAATCTTATAATTGGAGGAGGTGACTTAACGAATGACGATTACATCAATTTGAGTAAAATAAAAACATCATGTTTTCACTCATTTGGTATGACAGAAACCATCTCACATATTGCATTAAGACCTATAAAACCAGGAATAAAAAATGAATATTATGAATGCCTAAATCATGTACAAATTAGTAATAATAATGAAAAGCAACTTGTTATAAGTTCTAAAAAATTGGGAATTAAAAGTATTATCACAAATGATATTGTAGAAATAACTGAAAATCAATTATTTAAATATATTGGAAGAAGAGATAATATAATTAATTCCGGGGGGCTAAAAATCCATTGCGAACTTATAGAAAAAACATTAAGTCAACATTTAAATCCATCTCATTTTTTCGTTGACAAAGAACCTCACGAAGAGATGGGTGAAATTTGTATTTTAATTTGTTTAGAATCAATTGATAAAAAATCCATTTTAAAGGCATCATCCCTCATTCGGGATAAAAAACAAGCGCCAAAAAAAGTATATTGGGTTGAAAAAATTCATTTTAATTCCAATTATAAAATGGATCGAATTAAAACTAGACAAAATGCCTTTTTAGTAAACAATTATAAAAGCTTAAGCTCATTAATATAACTTTATTCAGTGTCTTTAAAATTAATACTATCATCATTAAGTTTTTTAATTCTTTTTAGTTCTCACCACAAAGAAGCTAATCATGATCATGAAACTTACATTTCTATAACCTCTATTAATTTAAAAGAAGATAAAACAGTAGAAATAAGTATGGAACTAAATACTTCAGATTTTATTTATGTCTTTGAAAAAGAAACAAATCAAAAAATATCAGCTTTATCAAAAAATAACATAGAATATTTCAATGATTCACTGGTTTTATCTTATATAAATAATCATTTCAGGATTAAAAACAATGAAAAGGATCTTCCCCTTGAAATTTCAGGAAACGAAGTTTTAAATGATGGCTCGTTTATGGTTTATATTCTTAGCAAAATGAAACAAAGACCAAAATCTTTTTTAGTAGAAAATAATATCTTTATGGATGTTTTTCATCGTCAAAAGAACATGATCAATATAACTGGTTTAATTAACCAAAGCATTACATTAACAAAATATGAAACATCTCATCAATTCTTGTAAAGCAATTTTAACCCTTATTGCTTCAACAATCGTCTTTATTTCTGTTGCTCAAAACCCTAATTTGAATTACAACAAGTTTAAGCAACTTAAAGAAGAAATGGCTACTCCAAACGTGTATCGAACAGCCGGTGGAGCCCCAGGACATGCTTATTATCAAAATGAAGCAGATTACGTGATGAATCTCACCTTAAACGATCAACAGCAAAAAATAACTGGAACCGAAACTATCATCTATCATAACAACAGTCAAGATAAACTAGAATATTTATGGTTACAATTAGATCAAAATAAACGTGCCCAAAGCTCCGATAGCTATAAAATACAAACCGGAGGCATCAAATCATTAAATACGAGATCCATTAAGAACATAGAACCAGAATTTGAAGGTGGATTTAACATTACAAGCGTTACAAAAAAAGATGGCTCAAAACAAGCATATACTATTCACAAGACCATGATGAGAATTAACCTAGACAAGCCCTTACTTCCGGGGACAAACTTTACATTTAATGTGGATTGGTGGTATAACATCAATAATCGTATGGAAATTGGAGGGAGATCTGGTTATGAATATTTTGAAGAGGACGATAACTATTTATATACGATAGCACAATTTTTTCCCAGAATGTGTGTCTACAATGATACAGAAGGCTGGCAAAATAAACAATTCCTAGGAAGTGGAGAATTTACCTTACCATTCGGAGATTATGATGTTAAAATAGCCGTACCAACAGACCATGTAGTAGCCGCAACAGGGAATTTAGTAAACGCAAATGAAATTCTAAGCGAAGAACAAATCAAACGACTTGAATTAGCAAAAAAGAATGAAAAAGAACCTGTTTTTATAGTGAATGAAAAAGAAGCTATTAAAAATGAGAAGCAGCGTAAAAAGGGTATGAAAACATGGCACTTTAAAGCTGAAAATGTACGTGATTTTGGATGGGCTTCATCTAGAAAATTCATTTGGGATGCTATGGTCGTAAAACAAAAATCAAATGATGTATTAGCTATGTCTTTCTACCCAAAAGAAGGAAATCCTCTTTGGGAGCAATACAGCACCAAAACCGTGGCTCATACGCTGAAATGTTATTCAAAATACACTTTTGACTATCCCTATCCAGTAGCAATCTCTGTACATTCTAAGTGGATTGGGATGGAATATCCAATGATTTGTTTTAATGGCGGGAGACCAGACGAAGATGGCACTTATTCCAAAAGAACTAAATATGGAATGATAAGTGTCATCATTCACGAAGTAGGTCACAACTACTTTCCTATG
>CACAYQ010000033.1 GCA_902536695.1 uncultured Bacteroidota bacterium
TAAAATATCTACTATTTCAGCTAAACTCAAACGGTTGTTATGGTGTAAAGCTTCCAATATGATTTGCTCATTTTCCTTGTAGGTGGATAGATCTTCTTCTTCGAAATTACATGAGGTAATGTAGTATGTATCACTTTGCAATTTTAAGGCGTTGGGTATACCTGCAATCATTAATTCACCTAACGAACACATGTAATATCTTGAAATCCAAGACCAAAGTTGAAGTTGTTCAGTTTGCAGTATGGGCTTTTCATCTAAAACCGCTACGATGGGCTTGGTCTTATAAGAAGGAGGTTTTTGATTTGTAGTGTAAACAATTCCAGTGTATTGTTTTTTAGCAACCTGTACAATAACACGTAACCCTGTTTGAATAGATTCATGATCATCACAGCGATAAGTCAAAATTTTGGGTAATGCTAAAGGAACAACTACATCAACGTACATGACAGGTTTAAAGTTGGTTAGAATAAAGTATAAACCTAAGTTTTTTAAATTAGAATTTTAACTGAATTACAATTTTTAGTGGGATGTTAATAATTATGAAGAATGAGAAGTACTTCTCTTTTATAAGTTATTACATTTGTTTACATTAACAACTTTAAAGTTTAATAATGTCAATTTCCAAATATTATATTCCATTTGTTTTCCTAGCTCTCCTTTCATGCGGGGAATTTGAAGAGAAATCATCTTCAATGGATGATACACCTGAAGTATCTGTTGATCAGAACCAAAATATTAATATTGAACTTGAAAATACGATCTTTAGTATTCCATCACCCGTACAAATAGCAATGGAATTAAGTGATTCAAACAGTTCATTTTCATCAGCTCTATTACACGATGCTGATCAATATGAGAAATACAGTTCAAGTTTTGATAAAGCCATGATGCTTGGAATTTACGGTACAGATCTGGCCTACTGTTCTGTAAATGAATTATCTGGTAAATCTATCACCTACTTTAGCACCATGAAAAAATTGGCAGACAAATTAAATATTGGTTTTGCTATTAATGAATCTTTAGTCGAGCGATTCTCCGCCAACATTGATGACAGAGATTCTGTGTTAGTCATGGCGAGTGAAGCCTATGTTAAAATAGATGAATATTTAAAAGAAAATGACAATCAAGACATAGCAACCATGGTATTAATGGGAGGGTGGATCGAAAGTATGTACATCCAATCAACTGCCCTGCAATCAGATACCTCTGAGGTGAATCAATTAAAATTAGCTCATCATAAATACGCGTTAAATCACTTTATCACCTTACTAGAAAAAGTGGGTACAGGTGACCGATACTGGGAATTGCAGAGTATGCTTGGCGATGTGAAAAAATTGTATAATGAAATACCTACAACCTATGAGTTTAAACCCTCAACTACAGAAGCTACAACTCAAACCACACAAATCAATTCCACATCTTCATTTGACACGGATTACGGAACCATGTTAGAAATTTCAAATGAGTTCATTAACCTGAGAAACTACTACACAAAATGAAAAAACTACTTTTTACGCTCTTAACTTTTTTGACATTTCAACCCATCATTTCTATAGGTCAAACCAAATGTGATTCATTAGGTGCCATTGTCAGTAGCATGATCAATAATGGGGATGAAGGGTTCCTAACCGATGGTCAGTCATATAAATATTTTTTAGGTGAAGACGAAACATCTGAAATCATCACCACCCTTTATGAGGGTATCAACTACCGAATTGCTACCACTGCAGGATTAGAAGATAATTACATGATTTTTGAACTATTAGATGAACAGCGAAATCTTCTTTTTTCTAATGCAAATCACAATAACGCACCCTATTGGAATTTTAAGGTAGAAAATACCATTGAATGTACTATTGAAGCCAAATTAGATCCCAACCGAAAATTAAATGGTTGTGCACAAATGATCATTGCCTTTAAAAAAGACAATTAAAAAAGGGATTAAAGAATGAGTGAACGTATTTTAAAAGCATTAATGCAACTTTTTGCTATAGTAGCAAAGGTGAATCTTAATGACGATGAAATACGAGCTGACCAATCCTCTCGACTCATCGTCAAACTTTTCTTACAACAAGATCTACCCAGTGAACTTATTGATAAGTACTTAAAAATCTTTGATGAGTTCATAAAAGAAAGACACAGTTCCACAAGAAAAAAAGATGGCACAAGAAAAAGAACTTCTGTAAACTCAGTCAAAGTACTTCGGATTTGCACACAAATCAATGAAGAACTTGAACAACGACAAAAAGTCATTGTACTCATTAGAATTCTTGAATTCATTTTTGCTGACCCTGAGCACTCCGAAAAAGAATTAGAATTTGCGGCAACTGTTGCTGATACTTTTAATATCGAATCGAAAGAATATGAGGAAATTTTTCATTTTGTGGAATCAGCAAGTAAAAAGATATTTGAACAGGAAAATCAACTGATTATTTGTTCAGATAAAAAGCAAGAAGAATCCAAAAATAAATGTCTACATTCTGAAGGAATCAATGGAAAAGTGATCATCCTTAGAGTTCAATCTGTAAAAACCTATTTTGTAAGGTATTTTGGCAATCAGGAATTACTATTAAACGGACAGCTATTACCACCTAGTGTTATTAAGGTTTTTAGACAGGGTTCTTCACTAAAAAACTCAAAAATTAATCCGATTTTTTACAGTGACGTGGTGACACAGTTTCTGTCTGAAGAAAATACAGAAAAAATACTTTTTACAGCTGAAAAAATCGAATATGAATTTAAAACTGGACACAAAGGGTTACATGAAATCACCTTTGAAGAAGAATCTGGCAAACTAGTTGGTATCATGGGAGGATCAGGGTCAGGTAAATCTACCCTTTTGAATGTCTTAAATGGGAATTACAAACCAACTAAAGGTCAAATCAAAATCAACGGAGTCGATCTCTACCAAAACCCTGAAAAATTAAATGGAGTAATTGGATTTGTTCCTCAAGATGATTTACTAATTGAAGAGCTAACCGTCTTTGAAAATTTATTTTATAATGCTAAGCTTTGTTTTGGGAATTATAGTGATGAGGAAATAAACAAAACGGTTGACGATATACTTTATTCAATCGGTTTACATGAAGTCAAACACCTCAAAGTAGGAAATCCACTGGATAAAACCATTTCGGGTGGCCAACGAAAAAGACTAAACATTGCACTTGAATTAATTAGAGAACCATCTATCCTTTTTGTGGATGAACCTACTTCAGGGTTGTCTTCAAATGATTCTGAAATTATCATGGATTTGCTCAAGATGCTTTCTCTTAAAGGTAAACTCATCTTTGTAGTAATACACCAACCATCATCGGATATTTTCAAAATGTTTGATAAGCTGATTATACTTGATGTGGGAGGATTCCCAATTTACAAAGGTGACCCCGTTGAAGCGGTAATTTACTTCAAGAAAAGAATTAATCATGTCAATGCGGATGAAAGTGAATGTGAGTACTGTGGTAATGTGAACCCAGAACAAATATTCAACATTATTGATATGAAAGTAGTGGATGAATATGGCCTTCAAACAGGTAAGAGAAAAGTTGATCCTCAAGAATGGAATGAATATTATCACAAACTAATTCAGCCCAAATCCGGAGAAAATACAAAACAAGATATTCCTAAAAGCATATTTAAAATACCCAACGTCATTTCCCAAATGGGTATTTTCTTTAAAAGAGATTTAAAATCAAAACTGACTAATCGGCAATACCTCATCATCACTTTGTTTGAGGCGCCACTCCTTGCAGGTATCCTTGCTTTTTTTGTGAAATATTTAGACGTTAATTATTTAAATAATGATCTAGAGTATTCGTTTTTCAATAGCGAAAACATACCTCAATATCTATTCATTTCAGTAATAGTAGCCCTTTTTATCGGACTCACTACCAGCGCAGAAGAGATTATTGGAAATCTTAAAATTTTACAGCGAGAAAAATTTTTAAACTTGAGCAAAGGGAGTTATTTATTCTCAAAAATTGGGATCATGTTTATGATCTCGGCCATCCAAACGTTATTTTATATTCTAGTGGGAAATGCTGTGCTGGAAATTAAAGGAATGTTTTTTTCGCACTGGTTGATTTTATTCTCTACATCATGCTTTGCGAATCTATTAGGATTGAATATTTCCTCTAGCTTCAATTCTGTAAAAGTAATTTACATCTTAATTCCAATTTGTATAATACCTCAACTTTTGTTCAGTGGAATTATCGTTCCATTTGACAAGCTACACCCCTATTTTTCATCAAAATCTGAAGTGCCAATTATCGGAAACGTTATGGCATCCAGATGGGCATATGAGGCTATGGCTGTTACCCAATTTAAAGACAATGAATTTGAAAAGTTGATTTATGATGACAAGAAAAATATGTCTTTTGCCAATTGGAAAAAAGACCAATGGGAAAGTACACTTGAAACTAAAATAAGCAGTTTCTATCGAAACCACAGTTTAGCTAACCTAGATGAATTGACTGCAAAAAAGGTAAAAAGAGATGGCGAAATTGTAGTTAACGAGATTAGAAAAGAACTTACTTATTTTCCAGAGTCATCCAACATGGACAAAAATAAAGTTGAAGCATTATTGTCTAAAATAGAGGAAAACAATTTAAATAAGGAAGAATATGCCAGTTTGATATCCTATTTATCAAGCACTAGAAATTACTACAAGGCGCTTTACAAAGAGGCAGAGAACCATCATGAAAATACGATTGGAGAATTGTTGGAGATTAATAATGCGACTAGAGAAAATTTAAGAGAACAAAAGAGTGAAAAAAAGATTTCATCAAAGGATTACAGAAAATACAAAAGGTTTATTACGAAATTGAAAAAACTTTGAATTTCAATCCTTTAAAACTAAATACAATAATCAAAGTCTAGAAGACGTAGTTACCAATTCAAACACGCTAAAGTTTATTGATGAAGATGAAAATAGCTTAATTCAAAAGTCTGACCCTATATTTTTAGATCCCTATACTTTTCGTTTTCTTGGGGCTCAATTTTACTCACCTACCAAATATTTGGGATCAGTTAAGTTAGACACCTTTTATGCAAACATTATGGTCATTTGGCTAATGACTATAATACTAGTTATCACTCTATACTATGATCTGCTAAGAAAATTATTGGAGGGTTCAGGGTTGAATGTAAAAATATTAAGAAACAGATTCGCTAGTAAATAACCTTTTTCGTAGATATGTTATTGTCTTTAATAAGCCTTATAAAATATATTCCTTTTTTGATTTAACTGTATAAATGGGTCCGACCCTCTTTGGACTAGTTCGCCAGTGATGTGATAAACCTCATAAGTCACAGGTGAATTGTTGTTTTTGATGAATAACTTACCATCATAAGTTGGATTAGGAAAAATAGCCAGATCTTCATCTATGTCCGAAATTGAAAAATTCCCAGTTAAGCTTTGGATTGAAAAATAATCTACACCAGCTTCTACTACATGGTCATTTCCCGTTTGGCTTTCAGCAGTTAATATTTCAATTTGAAAGCTAGACTTATCTAAGTCATCATTTAATGGTAAGTTAACATCAAACCATTCTAATGAGTCTTCATAGGTGTAAAATGCAGCATTGTATGTATTTAGACTGTCTGTAAATCGAACAAATAAGGTATCATCGGGTGTTCCTGTACCATCTAAATTTTTCCACCATAAACTTAAATTAACAGAATAGATTTGGTTGTCATCTAACGAAATGATAGGAGATGTTAATTTAACATAACCCACATCTACATCATCTGTATTAGCTAATCCGCCTAGATTACCAGTTACGTAGGCATAATTACCACAATCATCACTGTCTTCACCAGGATTACAATGTTCGCCTGTTAGCACAAGGTGATTCAAAGTGGATTGAAGTGTAGTTAAGGTTGGTTTTGCTCTCTCCCATAGTCCAGATGGTGAGTTTCCGCTGGCCATCCATCCTTGATCTACATTAAATCGGTCCAAATAGCCTGATTGAAGAATTATATTAAATGGTTGACTACCATCTGTGATATTGATTGATGATGTACAATAGTCTTTGTAACCCCATTTACCGGCAAACACGGCATAAGTACCCGGAATGATATTATTAATTGAAAATTGACCGTTAGAATCAGTTGTACCATTGAAAGTGAAGAATTCATTAGAAATTTCAATTTCAACATTGGATAAGGATGAAGTTGGAGAATCTTTTGTTTCAACCGTTAAATTTAGAGGTGTCAACGAAAACATTAATTGTGTAAGAAAAGTAGTCGAATCATTTTGAAGAGGCACATTGAAAATTGTATCACTTTGGTATAAGGGATGTGAAAAAACTACATGGTAATTACCTGGATTAGCTATACCCATTGAAAAGTTTCCAAAAGTTTCAGACTGTGTTGTTTCGTTAGGCCCTAAAATGGTAACATCTACCCCATTTATGGTTTGGTTATTTGAGGCATCTCTTATGCTTCCTTCTAAATAAGCTCCACGTACATAATTTGGTTGTAATACATATAGTCCTTCTTCTATATCAGAAGCAATAATTAAACCACTAGGTAACCAAGGGTAAACTCCCCAACAGCCAAAAAAACCATTCCCACTAAAATTAGGAGAGGTATCAAATGATCCCACTTCCACCATATTGCCTTTATTAGCCACATCATGAACGGTAATTCCACTTGTATAATAAGAAGTAATAATATAGTTGTTTAAAAAATGGGTATTATGAGGAATAACATTTTGTCCAGGTTCAGTTTGAGCTTCATCTGTAAGTTGAATATTATTTAAATCACTTATATCGTATTCACCAATAAATCCATCACTAATTTCATCTGTTGTATATAAATAATCACCATCATCTGACACCCAAACGTTATGACAAAACGCACCAAGTGTATTTTGCTGCCCTAACATGACAGGAACAGATGGGTTAGAAACATCCCATATAGAAAAAAAACCATCTGAAACATGGGCTAAATACAGTGTATCTCCTTTCACCATACCATCGTGCACATACCAGTTATCAATATCAGCTACTTCTGTGGGTTGGGTAGGGTTTTGATTTAAATCCAATATAATACAACCTTTATTACCTCTATTTGCACCAAAAATATAAGCATAACCCCGATCGTCTATAAATAGATTGTGAGCCTTTTGCCAAGAAGCTAAAGCAGGACCCGTGTAATAATGCGTAGTTAGGTTGGTGTTGGAAGGTAGTCCAGACATGTCTATGATGAGTAAACCATTAGGTGCTTCAGTGGTTACATAAGCGTAATTACCAAATGTTTTGATATCTCTCCAAATGGAATTCATTCCTTGTTCAAAAAATACTTCAACAGGCTGTGAAGGATTAGCTAAAGAAAAAATAGATGTACCTTCATTTGTACCAACAAGGGCATATTCATTTCCTTGACTATCAACCCAACCCCAAATATCACTAAGGTCTGTTGGTACTTGAAATGAAGCTGTTGGTACATGGGCAACCTGCTGCACATTTAGTGGCATATTTTGTCCACAAATAATTACATGGAGTAGCAAGAAACTGCTTATAATTTGAATTCTATTTAAGATATTCATTAAACTGGTTTATATCTATTTTTCACAATATACGGGAAATAAAAAAATAGTGTTTTATGTTAACATTTTTTCTATTTTTGTCGCCTGATTGGTCGCGTAGCTCAGCTGGATAGAGCATCTGCCTTCTAAGCAGACGGTCCCAGGTTCGAATCCTGGCGCGATCACACTATATTTCAAAGAGTTAGGTGAATTTTACTTAACTCTTTTTTTTATCTCAACCTACACTCAACATGAGTGTTAATTTTATTTTGTTTTGCGGTCAAGACATTTTCTTAAATTAGTTTCAAAACTTACAAGATGAAAAGATTAGTAGTACTTGTGTTTGGAGTAGCTTTATTATTTATTTATGGCTCGGAATTTGAAAAAATATCAGAATTTACTACTTCCCATAATGATAATATTGAAGGAAGATTTATTAAATTAAGTGATGATAATGTACTCGGATATAATTTTACGTCCAAAATGATGATTTTTAATTTTGAAAAAAAAAGTAATATTAACGACTGGCGTGTTGTAGATGATGTTGTTATGGGTGGAGTCTCAAAAAGCAAGATTACAATTAATGAGGTTGGTAATGGTGTTTTTTCTGGACACGTATCTTTAGAAAATAATGGAGGATTTTCATCAGTGAGGCATCAGTTTGGTAATATGGATGTATCTAACTACAATAAATTTATAATACGAATTAAAGGGGATGGAAAAAATTATCAATTTAGAGTTAAATCTAAACTTAATGAATACTATTCTTACAAGCATGAATTTTCAACCAATAAAGCCTGGCAAACTATAGAAATTCCCTTCAAAGAATTAGTGGCTACTTTTAGAGGAAGATTGTTGAATATGCCCTCATTTGGTAATAAAACTTTAGAAGAAATAGGATTTTTAATTTCAAATAAAAAAGAAGAGTCCTTCCATTTTGAAATGGATTTTATCAAACTAAATTAGTATCGAAGCATATAAGTTGGGCTTTTTATAGCTTTATGCGATTTGATAATAGAGTTCTTACTTTTTCGAGATCAGTATTTTCAACCCACATTACAGTTATAGGCGTCTCAGAAACCAACATATCCCCTTTTTGAATAGATTCTGCTGAAATCACATCTCCTTTAGAAAGGACCTCACTCCTATTTTCGTCTTGGTTATTTGATATTTTAGCAGACCCTCTACAAATTATTCCTACTCCACTTTGATTATCAAATTCATTCTTAAATACATAATTAAAGGGGAAAATTTTTACTTCAATTAGTGGAATTAGAGAAGATATAGTTTCATCTTCCAAGTCATTAAAGGACTTTAACCCTTTTATGAGGTCTTTTACTTCGGGCAGTACGAAATCCAATTCCTTATTAAGTAGTTCATTCATTCTCACCTCAATATCATCCAAAAAATATAGAGCGTCTTCTTTATCAATACGACCATTTTTCTTCATTTCAAGCATCTTATTACGCTGATGATTTAGAATATCGCGGCTAGCTTGTCGAGTTTCAATAGCTTTGTAGACTTCTGGAAATGCACTTTTTAAATTTCTTAAAAATGTTAAGCCCTGTATTTTCTTTTCATTTATTTCATCCCTGATCAGATCTAAATGTATTTTTTCTTCACTTGAATTTGTTTTATCAGAGCTAAATTCTTCCACTAATTTTAATAATTGATCTTGAGCTTTTACAAACCCTTTTGCTGCATCATAGCTTGTTATAAGTTTATTAAAAGTGTCTTTATTTTGGGATTTTTGGATTTTAGTCCAAAGTTCTATTTGGTTAAATAACTGTGAAGTACTCCAAAGCTCATCCACATAAACAGCATTCGATAGAGTTTTCTTACCTTCTTCGTCTAAAAGTTCATCTACTATTTTAACCAACTGATTATATGCACCTCTTCCTAATAGGCCTGTACTGAATTGATTCCAGTATACATTTTTTTCTCTATTCAGCATAACTGTTCTTAGCTCAATAAGACTGCCATTTTCCTGTTTATCAAGAAGGTCATTTTGATTTGGCTTCCATAACTTAGGCAAGTAATTGCTTACTTTTTCCCACTCAGCTCCGCCCATAAAACGATCATTTTTCATTAGTTCTAATCTGGCTTCAGCACTTTCTCTCAAATTTTCAACCGCATGCGTAATTACAGCAGCTCTAGCTACTGTAATTTTGGTCAAGCCCAATCCTTTTACCATAGCTTTTATAGTAGTTGCATTTATTAGGGATGTTAGCAATACAATACCTGCAGTAATAAACAAGAAAGGATCTTTAATGTAACTCGGCATATCCGACTCAGCCACAATTAAAGCCATAGCTAAACCAATTACACCTCTTAATCCACCCCACCATAACACTAGTGCATCTGCTTTAGTAACTCCATATCCAATTCGCTTCATGGCTGGAAAAAGAACAACTACGATAAGTCCTCTTATGAGATGAACACCCACGTAAATTATAATTAAATCAATGAAATCTTCTACTCTGAAGTTAGTTCTATTGGAAATGATTACACCAACTATAATGAATATAAGGGTGTTGGCTAAAAATGCAGCAAGTACCCAGAACTCATGTAAGAAATGGGCCACTTCAGGACTTATTCTTGTTTTCCCTCTTCCTGCCATTAACAATCCAAGTGTAACTAACCCAATTACACCTGATAAGTGAAAGCTCTCAGCTATATAAAAAGTTAAATAAGCGGAACCAATTACACCCGTTATTTCGAATAAGGGGTCATTGAATACTTTTTTGAGAAGAAATAAGGTAAACAAACCAATACTGGCACCTATACCTACCCCACCAAAAGTGACAATAAAAAAGTCAATGATTGGATTTGCATTAGCAGCAGTATCTGTAAGAATGGTGAAAAACACCATGAATATAACAAGTGCTGTCCCGTCATTTAGCAGTGATTCACTTTCTATAAGCGTACGCAGTTTTTTACCTCCTCCTAATTCCTTGAGTAAGGAAACTACAGCAACAGGGTCAGTTGCACAGATTACTGCACCAAACATCAAGGCGACATACCATGACCAGCCACCAAATCCAATACCAAAATATTGTATCAACATAGTTAACGCTCCACTTAGGCACATCCCAACTATAATTCCAGGTACAGCCATTAAAAAGGCATTCCAGAAAGATTTTTTAAATGTGTGTACATCCAAATCAAAGGCAGCTTCAAAAATGAGGGTAGGAAGAAAAACAAATAATATGATCTTGTAATGGATATGTCCTGCCCAATCAATAGCGTTGTGCATAAATGCAATGGACTCAAACCATTCTAATCGATCAGCCGTACCCAAAAGAATTCCAATTATTAGTAAAATAACAGTGTATGGGATTGGAATATTCCTTAAAAAACGTTTCGTAGTTATACCAATAAATAAAGAAAGTATAATGAATAGAAGTGGAGACATATCCATACCACTTGACGACTCACCTGCGGCAAACAATACAATAGGTGACAATAATAGTACACTTAATAAAAGTTTTTTCATAATTATGGAAAACTAATCTAATTTAGGAATTTAAGCATGACGAATGAAAGAACTTAGAATTAAATCCTTTATAAGAAGTTAAGATTATAATTTATTAGTTAAAATCTTTTATAAATGCCCCTTGATCAACTACGGAATGAATTAAATTGTCCTCATTTATAGTCTTATCATAATTTGATCCAATTGTAACTAGTTGAGATGCTTTGATGCTATGATCTATCCCCCTTGAGCATTTTTTTAATATCGATATATCGTGCTCCCTATCGATATTTTGATTGAATAGATTTATTGATACTCCTCCCCAACTAAGAAAATTTGATGATAAGGTGTCATAATTAATAAAAAATGGAGTTTTTAAATCTAATTCATGCCAATTATGTTTGACATAAAACAATAATTTTTCATCGTTATGTATCAAAGCACTATCTCCAATAAAATAATGATTTGGACCATTAATTAAGTCCATACCAAAATGATTTGGAATATTGTATACGATTATTCTTTTAAGGTCCTTAAGTCGATAATCTTCTATTGCATTCATAAGAAAAAGGAAAAAGAATATAAAAATGGAAAATCCGTAATACATCTTTTTTTTAAACTTTAAAGAAACTAATATGGATGCTGTGAATGTATAAATCAACATCGTCTCGAAAATAGAAATGGAAAGTCCTTTACTTAATGAACCCGGGATTGATTCAATATATCCAATAATTATTAGCAAATAATTCAAGATATGATGTAGTAAATAGGATATAAATCCAACTATAATTTTAGAAAAGCTTAATGTAATTAATAAAATTCCAAGGGAAAGGATTAAAAATGCTGCTGGAATTACAACCAAATTGCTAATTAAAAAATAATTTGGAAATTGATGAAAATACAATAAGCCTAAGGGAAAAGTTGAAATTTGTGCAGCAACGGAAACTGAAGTTATAGTCCATATTTTTTGAATTAGCCAATATCTTGGTTTCCACATTTTTTCCATTTTAGGCTGAATGTATAAAATACCCAAAACAGCTAGGTAACTTAATTGAAATCCAACCTGCATAATGAGGAATGGATTTATGATCAATAATAAAATAGCTGAGGCGGATAGCACATTATAAACATTTGTGTTCCGATTGAAAACTTCAGCAATTATCAAAAAAGATAACATGGTACAAGCTCTAAGGACAGACGGGCTCATACCAGTGATGAGTGCATATATCCATATACCTAAGAGGACGAGAATATTTCTAAAGGCCCTATTCTTTTGATAAAAAGTAAATATCGTTATGATCGATTTTAATATGAAATATATAATTCCAACATGTAGTCCAGAAACAGCCAGTACGTGCATTGCACCCGTACTTGAAAATGAATGTTTTGTGTGATTAGAAATTTCGTCTTTATAACCCAGAACTAATGCACTGACAATAGGAAAATGGGATTTAATTAGAATATTCTCTTTGAGAACTTTCAATGCTTTATTCCTGATCCATGTAGGATATCTTAGTACGTTAAATGTCGAACCTTTTTTATCCCACTCGCCAATATAGTTTGCGTAATGTATTTGGTGAAAGCGAAGAAAGGATGCATAATCAAATTGTCCAGGATTATTATGAAATGTTAGATTCTTAAATTGAACACTTTTAAATTCAATAATATCTCCGGGAAGTAATTTAGCGGAAAGAGTATCTCTATCTAGATAAAAAATAGATTTTCCTAGCGTTTGAACGGACTGATCTTTATGGTGAATGACCTTTACATCCGCAGTCACCGAAACTTTTTGGGGCGTTAACTTTATTGGTTTTACAATTTCAACAATTATTTGATCCAAAATCATATTGTTTTCTTCAATATAATTTCCAATGAAATTGTCATTTAATTTTTCTGTTTGAATTGTAACTACTGTTAAACCCGAAAAAAAAATGGCTAAAACAATAAGTAATTCACTTAATACTTTTTTTAATTTTTTACTATTTGAAACTGTAAGCTCATAAAAAGCTAAACCAACTAAGGTGAAGAAAAATAGATAAATAAAGATCTTTTGATTTAACTCAAAATAAATTCCAAGAGATATTGAAACTGAAAAAATAAAGAGGAATTTGATGAGTGGAAAATTTCTCATCGGGCAAAAATAAAAAAGCCGGTCAGAAACCGGCTTTTATCACTTAAACATTTATTTATCTACATATCACAATAATCATCTACAAAATGAAAAGGTGAACTCTTAAGTATCTTACAGATTATATTTTTGCATTAATTTCGTAGCAATTTTTGTTCTATCTGTATCATTTAATGCAACATCATATAACTTAATTTCGGCAATTAATGATCTTGAACCTTCAGAAGGATCATTTAAATTTATTGAATTAAGCATCAGTCCATTATTGGAAGTCAATGGTATATTAAGACTTTGATCATCAGCAATTAAGTTATTTTCATTTATAAAAGCTTGCATTCCTTCTTGAGTGCTAAATCTAAAAGTCATTACTCTAAAATCGCTGCTTCTACTAACCGGAACATTTAAGTCGTTGTTATTATGTCCAAAAATTAAGTTTGAATTAGCATTAAAACCTACAGTTAATTGACCATTAGCCATAGTATCAGAACCTTGCATAAACGTACCTGCGTCTATAGCTTGGCTATTAATGTTTGCAATTTGGTCTCCTCTTACAGTTAATTTAGTGGGTGAAGAAGCTACTATAAATAAGGTGTAATTTGTATTTACAAATAGACCTCCAGGTATTTCAAGGGAAGTGGATACATTTTGATCATAAGTTGAAGAAGATCCGTATCCATCTGCCTCAAAGCTACAGAATTCAATTGCAGGATGACCATTAACAGCATTATTCACATAAACTGGTCTATGGTTTGGATCAGAAGATGAAGCTACATTAATTCCATTAGCATCTGGCCAATTCTCAACTACTCTACCACCTACATTTGATCCGTAAGTATTTCCAACTTCGTACCTGTTATTATCAATTGATGTACCTGTGATGTAATTTAGAATTCCATTGTTCGAGGTATTGGCATCACTAGCATCTAACTGTAAAACAGGTGCTGGAAGAATTCCATAATCGCCAACTATTGGCCCTATAGGGTCACAAAATTGAACATCATACGTAGTTGCTAAGTTTACAGAAACAATATTATTACCGTTTACAGCTCTACATACATATGATAACGGAACACCAGTAGTAATATCACCGGCAGCACCTAGAATAGAAACCAAATTATTAACGTTAGCTGAACTAATGGTATATAGTGTTGTTGAAGCATCACCTCCAAGAGCAAACAGTTTAATATTCAAATTTTCAAGATTAGACAAGTAAGAAGAATTCACATTTGCCGAAGGTGAATTTGGAATAGCTGCGAAAGATGCATTAATACTAGATGTAATGTTACTTGAACTTGAAGTGGATTCAACTAATAAATAAAATACCCTTCCATATGTTACATCTGAAATGTAACAAGCAGGATTTCCAGGAATTACATATTGTTGTAAATCTTGAGGAGCTACAGTTGGTGCAAATAAATCTTCGTAGCTTGCTGGCAAATCAAAGCTCATAGTATAATATGACTGTGATAATTTAACCAGAACTCTATTGTAAGAAGAACCCGCAGAAAAACCTAAATTTCCTTGTAGGGAGGTACCGTAAGCATTAAAATCAACTCCAAGAGCTAGCGCCATTTGCTGTTCTGTTTGAACTTCTTGCATACTAAAGCTAATGTTAGCTGGAATGGAAGAAGATGACCCATAAATAATATCATTCATTGCCTGTACCACCTTTGATTTAACCACCTCATCTACATATGCAGAGTTAGTCCAAGCACCGGAAACAATGTCAATGGAAAAAGTACCAGCAGCTCTATCTACTACTATTACATCAGGAGAGGCGTTTTTAAGAGACCCTCCTTGAAGTAAATTCCCTGGATATATTACGGATGAGTTTGGATTAAATAAAGGGAATTCCTGGAGTCCTTGTACTATACTGTAGGTTTCAGTAGAACATGCCCAAAGACTATCTCCGTTTACTACAGTATCAACCGTAACAGATTTGGTAGTGGTATTCATCGGATCTTCAAATAACCCTCCGTCCTCAAAGACAGATTGAAAAGTTAATGATTCTTTATTTTTATTACATGAGGTGAAAGTAGATAAAACTAAAGAAAACAATAATAAAGAAATAATATTTTTATTTGATTTCATTTTATAAAATTAAATAGTGTAAATAATTAAATGTTTGTACAAATATATTAAAAATAAAATAATGTATGCAAACATACTATAAATTATTTATAAAAATTCTAATAAATTTTAAATATTTAAAATATTGTTTTGATATAATTATTTTTTTGTAAATTTTATTTTGACTAGAGTGTCTTTAGACTTAAAATTTAAAATATATAATCCAGGGGCTTGGTTAGTAAAATTAATTAATAGATTATTATCAGTAGCATTTTGCAATATTTTATAATGCACCAATTTCCCAAATACATCAAAAACCATTACTTCTGCCCCCTCAATGAATCTCTTATTAAGTTTGGAAATGTCTAAATTGAAAAAGTCATTAACTGGGTTTGGAGATAAATTAATATATGAAGAAGCAATATCTTCTATTCCAGTTGGTGGCGGCGGCGGTGGTGGCGAACCCACATTACAAGGTAAACTGGTAGACATATGAAAATGCCCTTGGTCTGCATTTGAGTCTCCAGTACCACCATTTACTGAAACCGTATTTGGTAAAATAATATTTCCTATGCAATCAGAAGCGAAAAATTTAATTCTTCCTCCACTTCCTGCTCCTCCAAAAGAACCGGCTGAACCTGAGTATGTGCTAATGCTTTGATCTCCTCCACAACCCCAAGGGGCATTGTAACTGCACGAAGCACCAAATCCTCCGCTCGCGCCAAACCCACCGTTTCCACCATTAGAACGAAAAGTTCCTGTTATATAATTAACTCCTTCACAAACTAGCATAATTCCTCCACCGGATCCACCTCCTGCTCCTCCTCCTCCTCCGGATCCACAAGAATACGTCTTTTCACCACAATCTTGACATGGGTCAGAACAACAACCTGAGGAACCACTTTGACCAATTCCACCATTGCCTCCCCAGCCTCCATTTCCACCAGTTTGGCCATTTACAGAAACATCTCCCGTTATTATCAGGCTATCTGTCAATGCATTTAAATAGACTAAACCTCCACCGTTTCCGCCAGATTGACCAGAATCTCCTAAATCGTAGGATCGACCTCCTCCTCCAGCACCAGCACCACCAGAACCTAAATTAATATCCATACCCGAATCCGTTCCATACAATGCACCTCCATTACCTCCACTTTTTGCAAATCCATTATTAATCGCAAAGTCTTGAGCTATATCCATATTGGACTCCGAGTAACTAGCAGAACCGTCTCCTCCATATCCGCCTTGAGAACCAAGACCACCATAACTTCCGCCTCCACCAGCACTACCACCTGACGAACCTGCAATAACACCAGCTTCATCAGGACTACCACAATGCTGTTTAGAGCCCGAACCTGTTCTGCCATCTTTTCCTTCTTCTCCACCACCTGGTCCATTGCCTGACTGACCTCCAAATCCACCTTCAACCTCTATTTGACCTGGGTTACTAGAACCACTACAAGAGGTTAATGCATTAGTATGGCCAGTAGCACTCGAGACTAAAGCACCTTCAATTCCACCAATGCCTCCAGCAAAACCTGCATGATTAGCATCGATGTTTCCATCAATTCTAATCTTATCCGCATATACTTTTAACTTACCGCAACCGTTAGTAGAATAGTCAACTACACTGACATTAACTCCACTTACTATTTTGAACTCACCTATGACGTAATACGTACCAGAGAGAGTAGTATCGTTATATAAAAAAAAGTCACCTTGGATTATTGTACTATCACATTGACCAAAGTGACTCTTTGTAAAAATTAATAAAATAAAACCTAGAAGTAGTCTTTTCACCATAATTATAACGTTTATCCTTACTAATTTAATAAATAAACGCTATGATTGTGGCTATTCCTTAAACTTCTTCAAAGTCAACGTCTGTTACTTCTTCTTGGTTTTTGTTATCATCTTTTTTGGGCTGATCTGTATTTTCACCAGCTGCTTGAGTTGCATTATACATATCTTGGCTAGCTGCTTGAAAAGCCGTATTGAGTTTTTCCATTGTTGAATCAATCAAAGCAAGATCTTTAGAAGCATGAGCAGTTTTTAGTTCAGCTAACGCCTCTTCAATTGGTTTTTTCTTTTCATCAGGAATCTTCTCACCATATTCTTTGAGTTGCTTTTCTGTTTGAAAAATCAAACTATCAGCAGCATTAACTTTCTCTACTTCTTCCTTCTTTTTGTTATCTGCGTCAGCATTAGCCTCTGCCTCTTTCTTCATCTTTTCAATTTCCTCTTCAGAAAGTCCAGATGATGCTTCAATTCTTATTGACTGTTCCTTATTAGTCGCTTTATCAATGGCTTTAACATTAATAATACCGTTTGCGTCAATATCAAAAGCTACTTCAATTTGAGGTACACCTCTTGGTGAAGGAGGAATTCCATCTAGGTGAAATCTTCCAATAGTTTTATTATCAGCAGCCATTGATCTTTCTCCCTGTAAAACATGTATCTCTACTGAGGGTTGGTTGTCTGCAGCAGTTGAAAATACTTGAGATTTTTGAGTAGGAATCGTTGTATTGGAGTCAATTAACTTCGTGAAGACTCCTCCCATGGTTTCAATGCCAAGAGACAGAGGTGTAACGTCTAATAATAAAACATCTTTTACTTCACCAGTTAGTACACCACCTTGAATGGCAGCGCCTAGTGAAACTACCTCATCAGGATTTACTCCTTTTGAAGGAGCTTTACCAAAAAATTGCTGAACAGCCTCTTGTATAGCGGGTATTCTAGTTGAACCTCC
>CACAYQ010000034.1 GCA_902536695.1 uncultured Bacteroidota bacterium
TGGATAGTAATAATATTTTGTAAATTGCTGAATCACAAATTTTTAGTTAATATATTCAAACACCATCGACATTGAAATCAAACTTTACTTATTACATACTTGGACTATTTTTAGCTCTTAGTTTTTTTTCCCATAATTTCAGTCAATGTTATTATGTGGTTGATATGCAAGATTCCTGGGGAGATGGATGGAATGGTGCTTCGCTTGATGTTGATATAAATGGAGTGCCAGCAACATCATTTGGATTTACTAATGGAAACAATAGTACTGATTCAGTATTTACATTGAATGGAGATATTGTAGAATTCAACTTTGTTTCAGGAAATTGGGATACAGAAATAACCTTTCAGGTATATGATCCTAGTGGGGTTCAGATTCTAAATATAGGGCCTTTTGCTACTAATGATGGTAATGATGGCTTTTTATTAGCAGATACTTCTAATTCAACCTGTCAACCTCAATTCGTTGATGTAACTTTCCAGGTAGATATGTCATCAGTGAATGCTAACTTTAATACTCCAGAGATAAATGGAAATTGGAACAATTTCTGTGGAAATTGCGACCCTATGGTTGACCCCGATGGGGATGGAATTTGGGAGAAAACTGTATCTCTATTTACAGGAACATATGAATATATCTTCAGTGCCGATTCATTTGCTATACAAGAATCAATTGATCCCAATAGTTTATGTTCTAACGGTAGTTTTGTATTACCAAGAAGATATTTAACTGTTAGTGCAATTGATATGACATTACCTGTTGTCTGTTGGAACTCTTGTCAAACCTGTAATGATTATCCACAACCACCTTCTGGAATTAATTGTAATACTGGAAACGCTGGTATTGTTTTTGCTGATGACTGTGAGGTACAAGGAAACTGGACAGGCCATTTTGGAACTAGCAATGGCACTTGGCAAGTTAACGATGGCGGTACAGCTTCTGGTGGTACTGGTCCAGACGGCGCGCATAGCGGTATTAATTATTTCTACTATGAATCAAGCACATGGGGAGGCGGTGGTCCTAGCTTATTTGATACAGCTACCATAATTTCTCCAGCAATTGATTTATCCAATATGCATGACGAGGCTGAATTAACTTTTTGGATGCATGCAAGAGGCAGTTCAATGGGGAGTTTAGATGTTGGTCTTGCCAATTCGCCTAATGGGCCTTTTAATATAGTTTATTCTCAATATGGAGAAGTTCAAACCAACGCAAATGACCCATGGTCACAAGTTGGAATTAATGTTAGTAGCTACGTAGGGCAAATACTTTATGTGAGTTTTACTTACACAAGATTACCGGGAGCTAATCCTACCTACACTGGGGATTTAGCTATAGATTTATTAGAAGTCAATTCATGCTCTACTTGTCCATCTCCGAGTTTATTAACATCCAATAATATTACATCTTCATCAGCATCTCTTAGCTGGGCCCCGTCGGGGAATGAAACTCAATGGATGATACAGTACAATAATTCTACCATTATAACCAATTCGATCCCCACAACAATAACAGGCCTTTCACCAAACACTGCTTACAGCTGTCATGTTTCAGCCATCTGCGCCCCAGGTGATACCAGTTCACTTTCAACTCCAACTTTTTTTACAACAGCATGCGCCCCCACTTTAGCCCCAATTAATGAAAATTTTGATTCAGGCTTTTCCCCTTGTTGGTCTCAAGATATTATAAACGATGATTTTGATTGGGAGCTAGAAGACGGGGGTACACCGTCAAATGGAACTGGACCAGATGATGACGTTAGCATTGGAGGAAACTATATGTACACGGAAGCCTCTGCACCAAGACAAGATGGAGATTTTGCCATTATGTATAGCGAAGAAATAGATTTAAGTACACTTACAAACCCAGAAATTAGGTTCTACACTCACATGTACGGTTCTGCAATTGGAGAGCTTCAAGTTGATGTTTTTGATAATGGTTCTTACACCACTATCTTTAATAAAATTGGAGAACAAGTAGATGCCTGGGTTGAAGAAGTAATTCTTATTAATCCCACTTCAACTATTGTGCATTTTAGAATAACAGGAATTTTAGGAGTTAATGCTAACGGAGATACATGGCCAGGTGATATTGCCATTGACGAATTTAGTGTAGTGGAAGCTATAGCAAATGATATAGAAGTTTCAAATACAATAATGATGTCTAACTGTACATTTTCAAACAGTGAACAACTTTCAATGGAAATCATCAACAACGGAATCACTCTTCAAAGTAATTTTGATGTGTCCTATACCGTAAATGGTGGCCAACAAGTATTCGAAACTTGCAATTTGGTTTTAAATAGTGGTGACACCGTAAATTACACCTTTAACACTACGGTTGACTTAAGTAATGATGGGATATACAATATTTCATTTCAGTCCCACCTAGCCAATGACCAAATTTCTGCAAATGATGGATTCACTACCTCTATAGAAAACTATCTCAGTCCTTCCCCTCCTATTGTAGTCAATGATACCATATGTAGCGGAGATACAGCCATTTTACAAGGGACAACAACAGAAGGATTAATCAATTGGTATACGGATGTTAACGGAAACAATTTACTGCCTTCTGATATTGTAGTTCCAACTACAACTACTACTTACTACGGAGCCGTTCAAGCGTGTGCATTTTTTAAGGACGACATTGATAGCTATTTAGCCGGAAATTTAATTGCTCAATCCTCACCAAATTGGTCTACCTGGTCAGGATTTGGTGGTGGTCAAGATGATGCATTTATATCAAATTCACAGGCTGCCTCAGGTAATAATTCTATTTACCTAAATTATCTGAATGACGATGATCTTTATCTTCCATTTGATCAAGTCTATAATTCCGGAGATGTGGAAGTTATTTTGGACATGTATGTGGTCTCAAATGCAAACTTAAATTTACAGGACGATTTAGCAGTAAATTCACCAGAAATATTAGATCTCAATTTCAATAACAGTGGAATGCTACAAATAAATATTGGGGGTACCTTATTAATTGGGGCTTATCCAGGTTTAAATCAATGGTTTGAACTGAAAATCACAGGTGACCTTTCTTCTTCAATTTGGGGCATATATATTAATGGGGCTTACCAAGGAGGAACTATTGCAAATAACGGAGGAAGTGTCGGATCTGTAAATTTTCGTCCTGAAATGGGAGATGAATTTTATATTGATAACGTAGAGTGGTATGTTGTTTCTGACGATGATTGTTTAAGTCAAACTATACCCGTAACAATTACAGTTGAAGATTGCAGCAATATTAGTGAGCTAACCAATAATGTGGTTGATATTTTTCCTAATCCTACATCCGATCAAATAAACGTAAAATCGGAACATGAAATTTTAAAATTATCAATCACTAATGTAATGGGAAAGAAAGTAAAGTCAATACCAAATACAAAACAAAAAAATTTACAAGTTGACATATCAGATTTGTCTGATGGACACTATAATATTAAAATTGAAACCAAAGGATTTGTTGTCTTTAAGTCTTTTTTAATCAGTAAATAAATATTAATACTAATTTTAATAACGACATTATTGAAATGTTTTTTTGGTAACAAACCCTTAAATTACCTGAAATGAAAAAATATATTAACTCAATATTTAGCTTAGCTCTATCAATATTTATCTCTAATTCATCATTATCTCAATGCGATTATTTAATTAATATGCAAGATTCCTTTGGTGATGGCTGGAATGGAGCCTCCATTGATGTCTCTGTTAATGGTACTATAGTAAATAATCTTACTATTCCAACCGGGTCAACAGGTTCAGGAAGTATCTCTACGTACACTAATGATATCGTGGAATTTTATTTCAACTCTGGAACATGGGACAGTGAAATTACATTTCAGATTACAGATCCAGCAGGAAATTCGTTAGGCAGTTATGGCCCTAATCCAACGATAGGTCTATTTCTTTCAAATACCTCAAATTCGACTTGCGCACCACCTTCTTGTATGCCCCCAAGTGGATTTGTCGCATCTAATATATCCGCTAACTCAGCTGACATTTCATGGACAGGGACTAGTAATGCAAGCTCATACAGTATTGAATATGGTGCAAGTGGATTTTCTTTAGGCACAGGTACATCAACTGTAATAACAAGCGTGAATTATACCATTGCAGGTCTTAATCCTAGCAGTTCATATGACGTTTATTTGCAAGCCGATTGCGGTGGTGGAGATACGAGCAGTACCGCAGGTCCGTTTACCTTCGCAACAAGTATTCAAGGAGCTGGAAATATTACATGTACGTCTGGATTTCCTGGCGCTGCATTTGTAGATGATTTAGAAACACAAGGGTTATGGACAGGAGATTTCGGAACAGGTAATGGTGTCTGGAAAGTGAACTCAGGGGGAACAACATCAGGAAATACAGGGCCCTCAGGTGCCCACAGTGGTAACAATTATTTTTACTTTGAAACTAGTACGGGAGGTGGAACAACAGGCACGATAGTAACTCCTACAATAGATTTAACTTCAGCTTCTAATGACGCTGAACTTTCATTTTGGATTCATGCATTTGGGGCAACAATAGGCACCTTAGATGTGGGTATTGGAACGAGTAGCTCAGGTCCTTTTACCAATGTTTTTTCACAATCAGGGCAACTTCAAACCGCTAGTGGTGATCCATTCCAAAATGTGGGTATTAACATTGCTAGTTACATCGGACAACAAATTTATGTAAGCTTTACTTACAACAGAGGCGCATCCTTTACAGGAGATATCGCTATTGATTTAGTTGAAGTATTATCATGCTTTAACTGTCCAGGACCATCTAATCTGCAAGTTTCTAATTTAACAGGATTTACGGGTGACGTGTCTTGGACACCAAGTGGTGCAGCAACTAGCTGGAACATTTGGTATCACCAACAGGGATCAACTATTGGAACCCCAACTGTTGTTTCCAATAGTACTGTTTCTCTTACCGGCTTATCACCTGTCACAACCTATGAATTTTATGTGCAAGCCTTATGTACTGGAGATTCTAGCATAGTAGTTGGTCCTCTATTTTTTACAACTCCATGCGCTGCACTAACTCCCCCACAACTTGAAGATTTTTCTGCAGGATACCCCCCAAATACTTGTTGGGATGAGGCCAGCACAGGCGACCCAGGTACAGGCCCTTCTACTTTTGGAATTGGGAGTTGGATTCAAGATGGATTTGCTAACATGGGTACTACAGGCGCTGTTAAGATTTATCTTTATGGCACTTTTCAAAGTGACTGGATATTATCTCCACAATATGATTTGAGTACAGGTGGACCTTATCAAGTTGAGTTTGATTTTGGAGTTTTTGGCGTGAATAGCTCAAGTCCTGGGACTTTAGGATCAGACGACAGAGCTGAGTTACTCATATCTGATGACGGTGGAACTACTTGGCTACCACTTGCTAGCTGGAGCGGTAATTATGTGACAAGTCCGAATGGGAATCATGAAATTTTTTCCTTAAGTTCCTATACTGGAATTGTAGAATTCGCGTTCTGGGCAACAGATGGCATAGTGGATGACCCTGAGGCAAATGATGTAATGGTTGACAACTTTCAAGTTAGAACCATTCCTGCATGCCCTCAACCTCTAGCATTGCAAGTTTCAAATATATCTAGCGATTCCGCTACAGCGTCATGGAGTGCAGGAGGGACCGAAACATTATGGAATGTTCAATGGGGACTATCGGGGTTTAGCCCGGGATCTGGTTTAGGAGATACTACAAGTATAACTAGCTTTACACTTTTACCCTTGAGCCCATCTACGGCTTATGATGTTTATGTTCAGGCAATTTGTGGAGCTGGAGACTCAAGTACATGGACAGGACCTTATACATTTAACACCCCAATTCAAGGACCTCAGGGCATTTCTTGCACCACTGGTAATCCCGGTGTTGTGCTTTCTGATGATCTCGATTCTCAAGCTGGCTGGAGTGGCGATTTTACTTCAACAGGGCTAGGCTGGAGAATGAATTCTGGTACAACCACATCATCTGGAACTGGACCTTCAGGTGCTCATAGCGGATCTAACTACTTTTATTTTGAATGTACTGGTGGTGGAAATTCAACTGGAACTATAGTATCTCCATTGGTAGATTTAGCTTTTGGTGCTAATGATGCAGAGCTGTCATTTTGGGTGCACGCATACGGGGCTACAATAGGTACTTTAGATGTTGGTGTTGGAACAAGTCCTGCTGGACCTTTTAATACCATTTTTACTAATACGGGCCAACTGCAAACTGGTAATTCAGACCCATATCAAAACGTTGGTATTAATCTAGGAACTTACATGGGTCAGCAAGTTTATTTAGCTTTTACTTACACGAAAGGATCATCATTCACAGGCGATATTGCCATTGACTTGGTAGAAGTTAGCTCATGTTTATCGTGTGCCTCTCCTTCAAATATTACTCTAAATAATTTATCATCTGATACAGCAAATGTAAGTTGGACATCTAATAATTCAGATTCGTTATGGTTGGTGTACCTTTCTGCAAATAATACCCCCATTGGGAATATAACTCCTTTTATCGCTAATAATGACACGATTGATATCGCAGTTAGCCCTAGTACCACATATGATGTTTACGTTCAAAGTATATGTAATAGCGGAGACAGTAGCATCCTAGCTGGCCCACTAAATTTTGTTACTCCGTGTACATTTACAACTGCTCCCTATTTTACCAACTTTGACTTTGGATTCCCGCTTTGTTGGACTCAAGGATCTGCTGATATCTTTGATTGGACTTTGGATGCCAATGGAACTTCTTCAATAAATACGGGTCCATCTGACGATTTAACGGGTGGTGGAAACTATATGTACATAGAAACATCATCTCCAAGGACTCAAGGTGACTTTGCTATTTTACATTCGCCAAACATAGATATAAGCCCATTAACAGTTCCTGAACTTCGTTTTTACACTCACATGTATGGCCAAACTATTGACTCATTGGTTATTGATATTACAGACGATGGTGGTTTAACATACAATAATGTGTTCAATAAATATGGAGATCAAGGAGATGTATGGAATGAAGAGCTTGTAATTCTTTCAAATTACAGTGGGATTGTAAGCTTTAGAGTTACAGGTTATGTTGGCAGCTCATTTACTGGAGATATGGCCATAGACAATTTTGAAGTAAGAGAAGCTCCGACTTGTCCCCAACCGCTATCCCTTAACGCTATAAATTTATTTGCTGACTCTGTAGATCTTACATGGACAGCAGGGCTAAATGAGACAGAATGGTATGTTTACTTAGTTCCTAGTTCAAGTACTCTTTCAAATACTACACCAACATTAGTATACAATGATACCGCCTCTTTTGCGATAAATCCAAATACTACCTACAGCTTTTATGTTCAAGGCATATGCGGTCCCGCGGATTCTAGTTTACTTTCTGGACCATTTACTTTTAGCTCCCCTTGTGTGGCTGTGACTTCACTACCATATTTAGAAGATATGAGTACCTGGCCCCCCCAACTGCTGGGACCTTTCAGGAGGTACTCAAACCTGTATTCATTATAATAATAGCGCCGTTGAAGCAAGTTTCTGGAGTTGGCCAAATGGAAATAATGCATTAATGACTTCTCCTATATTTGACGTATCATCTTTAATTAGTCCAGAACTTATTTTTGATTGGTCCCATACTTACAATACCTCTTATCCCAATGATGCATTGGAAGTATTGGTTTCGGATGATGGTGGCACCACATGGAATCAAATATGGTATAAAGCTGGAGCAGACCTAGAGTCAAACGACGGTGCTACTACTGGGTCAGCAGGAACATTTATTTCATCTGGAAGAATCAATCTGTCTACGTTTGGAAATAATATTATGGTCCGATTTAATTTTGCATCAGGTTATGGTCCAGATTGTTTTATTGATAATGTTGAAATTCTTGAGGCTCCTGCAAACGATATTGGAATTTCCCTTGCAGAAATGCCTTCTGCATCAACAGGTTGTACCATGGATAGCTCATTGGCTATAGTGACAATAAATAATTATGGAACATCTAACCAAGTGAACTTTGATGTTATGTATGACTTAAATGGGAATGTAGTCACGGAAACTGTTGGAGACACCTTATTTGGAGGAAGCTCATTGACCTATACATTTATTGATCATATTGATTTCACAAATGATGGAAGTTATACCCTAATGTTTTCCACAAGTTTAGCCGGTGACTCTGATACATCTAACGATATGTATGGCACCATGCACTATGAAAATAAATATACTCCTGCATCCCCAACTACAATAGGGGACACAGTTTGTGGTGTTTCAGGAATTGCCACACTAACTGGAAGTACATTTTCAGGGTCTACGTTAGACTGGTTTGACGACCCTAACGGAAATAACCTGATTCATTCTGGAGATACTTTGGTAACCCCTGTTATTAATACCACTACCAGTTACTGGGCGGCTTATCAGGAAATGGCTCCTGGATATGTTGGTCCATCTGATTACTTCTTTGGTGGAGGTGGCTCGGTATCTACCTACAACAAAGGATTAGTTTTTGATGTATTTTCATCTATCACTATCGATTCTGTTACAATATATCCTAGTGATACTGGTAATGTAGACATACAAATTATTGATGTTCTTGGGACAAGTTATTATAGTAATTCAATAAGTATTTTAGGACCTATTCCAGCTAATGGGGCAGTCACAGTTCCAATAGGAGCAAGTTTACAACCTTCTTTTGGGTATTCTATTCTAGCAAGTTCGAGTACAGTAAATAGTGGTTTATACAGAAACAATAATGGTGCAGCTTACCCTTACGATTACGGTAGTGCTATGTCGATTACTGGTGCATCAGACAATTTAGCAGGATATTATTATTTCTTTTACAATTGGGCCATTTCATCAATTAGTTGTTATAGTGATTTAGTGGAGACTGTTGCTATAGTTGAGCCCTGTGCATCGGTTGAGGAAATAACTCCATTTGATTTTGATGTCTTTCCTAATCCTAATCATGGTGAATTTACCTTAAGGACGGTAAAAACCATTAATGAGATATCAGTAGAAATAAGTGATATTAACGGAAAGTTAATTTACAATGAAACAAGAAGTGGATTAGATAACACCTTACAAATTTCAAATATTCAAAGAGGAGTTTACTTTGTTAAAGTGTCATCAAATTATGGCAATGTTATTAAGCGATTTGTAGTTCAATAATTAATAAAAGGATTGTTCGCTATTTCATGACCAATTGTGGTTTCTGGTCCATGACCACTGTATACTGTTGTATTATCAGGTAATGTAAATAACTTATTTTTAATCGAACTTATTAATTGGATATGATTTCCACCAGGCAAATCGGTTCTTCCAATGCTTTCTCTAAATAAACAGTCACCATTGATTAATACATTTGATTGTGTGTGATGAAACACCACATGTCCTGGCGCATGTCCAGGAACAAAAAATACGCTAAACTTTGTTTCTCCCAAACTAAGACCATTTTTTATATCCATAAATTGAACCTTTTCAGGAGGCATATTTCGAATAGGTACACCATACATTGCACAAACGCGTTCAAAATTTTGATACGTATCTAAATCTTTTTCAAAAATCATAGGATCTAAATTGTATTTTCTTGAAACATATCCTGTACCAAACATATGATCAAGGTGACTATGTGTATGCCAAATTGCTTCTAACTTCAGGCCATTAGATATAATGAACTTATCAATAGCCTTTTCTTCTTCTTCGTAATACATTCCTGGATCTATAATAACTGCTTTCTTTGCTTCGTTAAAAACTACATACGTGTTTTCAGAAAAAGGATTAAATACAAATTTTTGGATGGAGATCATAAACAGTAATTTGGAAACAAAAATAGCCTATGGTATGAAATTGGCTATCTTTGATCGATAAACTTTGAATAATTTTTTTCTCATATTGCTATTGGCAAGTTGCCATGTTATTAATGCTCAATATTACAATGGGTCAAATCTAGTTTTTGGTCAAAACCGAGTTCAATACAACACATTTTATTGGCAATCATATGATTATGAAAGGATAAAAACACATTTCACCAAAGGAGGAGAGGAATTATCTATTTACACGGCCAAAACAGCTCAAAAATATTTAACTTCATTGGAAAGGTTTTTAGATTATAAAATGGATAAAAAAATCCACTTTTTAATTTACAATACGCAGGGGAAATTTAGACAGAGTAATATTGGTCTTTCCAATAGTATTACTACAAATATCGGTGGTAGTACTAAAATATTTGATGAAAAAATATTCATTTATTTTAATGGCAGCCACGATGAATTAAACTATCAAATTAAGAGTGGCATTACTGAAATTCTATTAGATCATATTTTTTACGGCAGCGTAAATCAGTCTGGGACAGATGGCTGGAGTAGAAATCGATTTAATCCAGGGCTTTCTGAATCTATAATGAATTTACCTATATGGTTTAAAAATGGACTTATAGATTATTTATCCAAAGACTGGGATACAGATTTAGACAACAACCTTAAAGACCTTATTCTTTCTAAAAAAACCCAAAAGTTTAATTCACTATCAAAAGAAGAAAGCATTCTTTACGGACATGGACTATGGAGATATATTGACGAGATTTTTGGAAAAAACATGATCCCGAATTTAATCTACATGTTCAGGGTTAGCAAGAGTATTGAAAGTGGTTGTATTTATATTTTAGGATTAAACCTGAATAGCATCCAAGAAGATTTTGTTCAGTATTACAGACAACAATATATCAATGATAATAAAGCTACATTATCTCCTAATCTCACTCAGTTAAAAATTAAAAGCAAAAAAAATAGATTTTACAGATCACTCAAAATCAGTCCTGATGGTAATTTAATCGCATTTGTTGAACACTATCATGGTCAATATAAAGTTAAAATCCATGATATAAAGAAGAATAAAACCAACACTATTTTAAAGGGTGACCACAAACTAAATAGAATTCCTGATTTATCTCACCCATCTATTACTTGGCACCCAAACGGTAGCGTGATTGCCATTTTTGAAGAGAAAAAAGGTGAAGTAATTTTAAATTTATATCAACCTGAAACAAACAAAAAAAATCCTAGATCAATAGGAGACTTACAAAAAGTACTAAGTTGTGATTACAATCTAAAAGGGGACAAAATCATTCTTTCTGCTTGCAAAAATGGTCAAACAGATCTATTTGAATTTTCAGTTTTGGGAAAGAGTTTAGTTCAAATCACAAATGATCCATTTGATAATTTACACCCAAAATATAGAGCTAATTCAAATTTAATTATTTACTCCTCGAACAAATCTAATTCCACATATGCTCCTCAACAAAACAGTTTTGATCTTTATGAGATAAATAAACTCACAAGCAAGATTATTCAGCTCTCCAATACGCCACTTGTCAATGAAATTCAACCACAACCTCAAAACAAATTTTCATATTATTATTTAAGTAATATTAATGGTGTCAACAACCAATACAAAATGGCAACAGATAGTACAATAAGTCATATTGATACTGTAATCCATTATCGGAAATATCAAACCCCCTATCAACTCTCTAATTATGATAGAAATATTCAAGAAATAGATATACACCCAGAGACAGAAAAATTCATAACCCTATATAAAAAAAATGGGAAATATCAATTTCTAACAGGTGACTTAACAAAACAAACAATTTTCGAAAACAATGATGTAAAAACTCGATTTGCTTCTTATAAGTCACAAAGAAGCAGTGTTCAAGGAGATAGAAGGTCTTACCCTGTAGATTCATTGGTAGATATTTATAATTACACTTTTGAATCAGAAAAGAAAAATAAAAATACCCTTCGAAAATTGGGTGATCCATCAAATGAAAACATTGCTTTTAAATTACCTATCAAAAAAATATACAATGTAAATTTTAGCGTTGGAGAGTTTACCATGCAACTAAATCCAACTTTTAATAACCTCACCTATCAAAGGTTCAATAGTGCTGGTTTTATTAATGCAAATACAGATGCTTTTACGTTAATCCAGCTTAAAGATTTATATGAAGATTATAAAATAACTGCTGGTGTGAAGGGTCCAGTTCAAATAAACAATATGGGCTACATTTTAGTATTTGAAGATCTCAAACATAGACTGGATAAAAAAATTCAATTATCCAGACAAACATTTAATAATATAGATGACAATCAATTCTTCTTCGACATTAAAAAAACGATAATTAATGATGTGAAATTTCAATATTCTTTTCCTTTTAATGAGCTAACCAGCTTGAGGTTAACTCCGAACTTAAGATATGATCAAGTTGTCACACTTTCTAGTTCAGATCAATCTCTTGCTGAACCTAACCAAAACCATTTTCTTGGGGGAGGATTATTAGAGTTTGTTTATGATGCTACTCGGCCAGTTGGTTTAAATATAAATAATGGATTTAGATTTAAGACATGGATTGAGGGATATAAAGAATTAGACAAAAAAGAGACTGATTTTTTTGTTTTAGGATTTGATGCTAGAAGCTATCTGAAAGTACACAGAAATATAGTATTTGCATCTAGATTAGCCGGCAGTTCTTCCTTTGGAAGTCAGCGATTAGTATATTTTATGGGGGGAGTAGATAATTGGCTTTTACCAAGAGATAATAGCTTAGTATTCCCCGACCAATATAGAAATCCATTAGCTACTGATCCAAACCAAAATTATCAATTTCAGACCATTGCTACTCCTATGAGAGGTTTTGGACAAAACGCAAGAAATGGAAACAACTTCATAGCCATGAATCACGAATTAAGAATACCGATGTTCAGTTATTTTTCAAAAAAACCTTTAAAATCTGACTTTTTAGCACATTTTATGTTAATTGGGTTTGGTGATGTGGGGTGTGCATGGACTGGGACTAATCCATATTCAGATGATAACGCTTTTAACAATACCACTATTTCTAATGCCAACTACACCATCACTATTCAAAATCAAAAAGAACCTTTTATTTATAGCTACGGTTGGGGTATAAGATCAAAAATATTTGGTTATTACGTTCGGATAGATTGGGGATTTGGTACAGATGATAACATAAGTTTAAAACCCATTAGACAAGTATCATTATCTTTAGACTTTTAATTATGGAGATAACCACGTTTATTACGCTGTTGTTTATTGGACTTTTTGCTGGGATAGCTAGTGGTTATGTGGGTATTGGTGGTGGCATTATTATTATTCCTTCACTAATTTATTTTCTTGGATTAGGTCAACACCAAGCTCAAGGTGTATCTTTAGCACTCATGCTTCCTCCTATTGGAGTATTAGCATTTTACAAATATTTCCAAAGCGGTTCTTTTAATTTAGAGATTGAAGGACAAATAGTAGAAAACAAACTACTTATTTATGCATTAATAATGGCTGTTTTTTTTGTTATCGGAGGATGGCTTGGTGCAAAATGGTCATTAAAAACACCTGTTCATATTGTAAAACTTGTATTTGGTTCTTTTATGTTGTACGCATCCATAAAAATGATTTTAAGTGGCATAAATCACTATTTGAAATGATTGAGGAAGTAAAAAAATTAGCTAACCATTATTTTGAGGATATTGTAAAAATTAGACGCTCAATACATCAAAATCCCGAATTATCTTTTGAGGAATTCAATACTTCGCTTTTTATACAAAATATTTTGCAAGAAAATAAAATCTCGTTCCAATCTGGTATAGTGAAAACAGGCATTGTAGCAGAAGTTAAAGGAGAATTAGAATCAAGCAATCATTTGGTTTTAAGAGCTGACATGGATGCACTACCCATTGTAGAAAAAAATAAGATTCCTTATAAATCGGTAAATGAAGGTGTCATGCATGCGTGTGGGCATGACGTTCATTCTTCTTCCCTTTTAGGCACATTACTGATTTTAAATGACCTAAAGCATCTTTTTGGAGGCACAATACGATTTGTATTCCAGCCTGGTGAAGAAAAACTTCCAGGAGGTGCAAGTTTAATGATCAAAGAAGGAATACTCGAGCCAAAACCATCATGTTGTATCGCTCAACATGTATATCCTGAACTAGAAGCTGGAAAAGTGGGCTTTAAATCGGGTACGTATATGGCTTCTGCAGATGAAATTTACATTACGATTAAAGGGAAGGGGGGGCATGCTGCACTACCTCATTTACTAGTTGATCCGATAGTTATATCTGCTCAAATTATTACAAGTTTACAACAAATTGTAAGTCGTAATAACAATCCTGAAAACCCGTCTGTATTGTCATTTGGATACATTGACGCTAAAGGCGCTACAAATGTGATTCCAGACTCTGTTCACTTAAAAGGGACATTTCGAACATTTGATGAAAAATGGAGATTTGATGCTCATAATAAAATAAAATCCATTGTTAATTCTATTTGCGATGCAAATGGAGCAGAATGTGATATTGATCTGAAAGTGGGTTACCCTTTTTTAAAAAACGACACTAAACTGACTACTAAATCTAAAGAATCTGCTATTGAATACCTTGGAAAAGAAAATGTCATTGATCTTAGCTTACGAATGACTTCTGAAGATTTCTCATTTTTTAGTCAAGTGTCCCCTTCTTGCTTCTACAGACTTGGTACTGGTGATGGAAAGACCATTAAAAAATTACACACATCTACATTTGATATAAATGAGGATGCTTTAAGAACTTCAACAGGTTTAATGGCCTACATTGTGCTTAAGGAATTAAATTCATAAACTATTTTTTTTTTATTCCTCTTAATTAGCTAAATTAGTAATGAAGCACATGCTACATCATGGTATCAACGCAAGTAAATTTAAAGGCAGCACTAAATAAGTTTTTTGGCTTTGACTCATTCAAGGGAGAACAAGAATCCGTTATTCAAAATTTACTAAATAAGAAAAACACATTCGTTATAATGCCAACGGGTGGTGGCAAATCTTTATGTTATCAACTTCCCGCTTTAATAAGTGAAGGTACTGCCATTGTGGTGTCCCCACTAATTGCACTAATGAAAAATCAAGTTGATGCTATCAGACAGGTGAGTGAAGTAGATGGTGTTGCTCATTTTCTAAACTCCTCGTTGAATAAAGGAGAAGTAAATAAAGTTAAGTCTGATGTGAAAAGCGGTATCACTAAATTATTATACGTTGCACCTGAATCGCTTACCAAAAAAGAAAATATTGAATTCCTTACCAATATTACCATATCATTTTTTGCTATAGATGAAGCGCATTGTATTTCGGAATGGGGACATGATTTTAGACCTGAATACAGAAGATTAAAGCCCATGATAAAAGCTATAGATGATGTGCCTATTATTGCGCTCACCGCCACAGCAACAGCTAAAGTTCAAACCGATATTCAGAAAAATTTAGGAATGACCGATGCCGTTGTTTTTAAAGCTTCTTTTAACAGAACTAACTTATTCTATGAGGTGAGACCCAAAAAAAATGTACAAAAGGAAATCATTCGATTTATTAAAAACAGAATAGGTAAATCTGGAATCATTTATTGTTTGAGTCGAAAAAAAGTAGAAGAAATTGCGCAGTTATTACAAGTTAACGGAATTTCATCACTACCATATCATGCTGGACTAGATGCCAATACAAGAGCGAAGCACCAAGACATGTTTTTAATGGAAGAAGCTGATGTTATTGTGGCTACAATTGCCTTTGGTATGGGCATAGATAAACCTGATGTAAGATTTGTCATTCATCATGATATTCCAAAATCATTAGAGAGTTACTACCAAGAAACTGGAAGAGCTGGACGTGATGGTGGGGAAGGTCACTGCCTTGCATTTTATAGCTATAAAGATATTGAGAAGCTTGAAAACTTTCTTCATGGAAAACCTATTGCAGAACAAGAAGTAGGTCACCAACTTTTACAAGAAGTAGTTGCATTTTGTGAAACAAGCATAAATAGAAGAAAATTTATTCTTCATTATTTTGGAGAGGAATTTGATGAAATTAATGGTGCAGGGGCTAAAATGTGTGATAATTCTACCAATCCTAAAGAAACTACTGAAGGTAAAGGAAATGTAGCTTTAGCATTATCTTGTGTAAAATCGGTAAAAGCGAAACATAAGGTGAAATATTTTGTGGATCTTCTATCAGGTAATAAAACAGCTGAAATTAAAACATATCAGGGGATATCTTCTCCATTTTTTGGAAAAGGGAAAGAACATGATAATCATTTTTGGCATGCGGTTTATCGTCAAATAATAGTAGCCGGTTTACTTAAAAAAGAAGTAGAATCCTATGGCACACTATTATTGACTCCTAAAGGAGAAAAGTTTATGGACCAGCCCACTAGTTTTATGTTGATTAAAGAACATGATTTTAGTGATACTGATGATGACGATCTTATTTTAAATCAAAAAGGAGGTGGAGCTTTAGATGACAAGCTATTTAATATGCTTAAAGATTTAAGGAAAAGCATAGCAACAAAAAAACAAATTCCTCCATTTGTGATTTTCCAAGACCCTTCTTTAGAAGAAATGACGGTACATTATCCAGTAACGATTGAGGAGCTACACAATATTAGCGGTGTCGGCCTAGGGAAAGCGACTCGATATGGGAAACCATTTATTGAACTAATTGACAATTACGTAAAAGAAAATAACATCGATCGAGTCCAAGATTTTGTTATGAAAAGTATTGTCAATAAAAGTGGTCAAAAAGTTAATATTATAACCAACATTGATCGAAAATTACCACTTGAAGATATTGCAAAAAGCCAAGGGAAAGAAATTGGAGAATTAATTAAAGAAATTGAAAACATAGTTGCATCAGGCACCAAAATAAATATAGATTATCATTTGAACAATATCCTTGACGAAGATACTCAACAAGAAATATACGATTACTTTTTAGAGGATGCAGAATCTGATGATATTAGCGCTGCATACGATGAATTTGAAGGAGATTTTAGTGAAGAGGAATTAAGATTGATGAAAATCAAGTTTATGAGCGAAATGGCTAACTAAATAGTTTAATTTTGTATCTGTTCTCATATCCAGGTATTCCGGATAAACCACCCGAATGCAAAGCAATAATTGTTTTATTTTCATCATTATCTTTCTTTAGTTGATCGATTAAAGCAAAAAATAATTTTCCTGAGTAAATTGGGTCCGTCTTAATGCCTGTTTCCTTATAAAATACACGAATGAAATTTATTAGTTCCATACTATGTTTCGCATATCCTCCAAAATGATATTGGTGTAAGTATTGAACGTTATTGTTTAGGGGAAGGTTGAATAAATTAATGTAGTTTTTTTCAACTTGATTACTAATATTTTCAGCACCTTTTAATACCACTACACCACGTACCTTTTTATTTTTATCACAAGATGAAGCTAAACCAGCTAAGGTTGTACCCGTACCCACTTCACAAAATATTTCATCATATTCCATATCAATTTCATTTATGATTTCTTGGCAACCTTCTATCCCGTATCGGTTAGACCCCCCCTCAGGAATGAAGTAATAATTCGGCCAATTCTTCATGCAGATTTCTTGAATAGCTATATTATTACTGTAATCACTTTTACTTAAAAAAATAAGTTTGGTATTGTTGATTTCACACTGCTTTAAGATGTCATTAAGTATTTTTGGTTTTTGTCCTCTGATAAAAATCACACATGGAATATTTTTTTGATAACAAATAAAAGAAAGTGATTGAATGTGCGAGGAAAAAGCACCTCCCATAGATATTACACCACTGTAATTATTGTTATGATAGAAACAAAAATTAAAATTCAGTTTTCGCCACTTATTTCCTGATACAATTGGGTGAATTAGATCATCTCTTTTGATGTATACTTTTTGTTTTACGCCAAATGTACTTAGCTCTAATTTTTCAAGAGGGGAGGGTAAATTAAACATGTTATTAAAATACCTCTTTCACTTCCAAAAGCGTACGAAACGCAACACATTTGTTGCCGA
>CACAYQ010000035.1 GCA_902536695.1 uncultured Bacteroidota bacterium
ATTCAACAAAAAAAAATAAATAAATCTTTTTTAGAAAAAGTTCCCATTTTAAAGCACAAAGAAAACACCAAAAAAAAGTCAAAATCTAAAAACAAACAAAACAAAATGTCTTTGATATTACTTTCTATAGTTTGTTTTATTGGTTGTTTATTTAGTGGTGTAGTATTTGCCTGGTATTTGCTTTTTGGTCAATATGCTATTGCTGCTATAGGTCTATTGTTTTATATAATATTTGCCATTCTAGGTGTCCGTACTATACGTAAAGCAAGAAAAAAAGGTGGTCGAGGTTTATATTAATAAAAACGGATTAATCAATGAATGTGGGGAGATCAATTGGGTTCACGCACTTTGCTTTCTTAACTAATCCTCACCAATCAATCCAAGTAAATACTTATTATAATCTTCACGCCATATAGCTAGAAGCTGACTTTTTTTTTATTTAGAAAATAAAAGTTCCTCGGGCTTAAACGCTAAGTTACCCAAAGTCTTAACTGATGCCGCTAGTTTCTTATACCGCTCTAATCCTCGGGCTACAATGTCTACTGTTTCTTTTTGTAAAACTGCTAATTCTCTTTCGGTAAATGATTCAGATTTGCCTTTAGTAAGTAGTTTCTGAGTTTTTTTCATTTTGTAATTAGAAGAGTTTATTGGCACCAATCTAACACGTGCTGTTACAGCTCCCATTTGTGGAATAACATCAATTACATAAATTTTTCCTGCTTCAAGGTCTGCTTTAACATAATCTCTATTTTCTGACCTAGCCCAAAATAGATGCTCACCTGGATCACATTCATATCTCAAGAATTTATGTCCATTAAAACGACCAATAACTTTAGTACTGTCAAAATATGTAAAATTTATAGCAAACCCAAACATTGAAGATCTTACAAAGTAAACAACTGCTTTTTCTGATGGTGCAGGTTCAATCGATTGTGTGTGCTCATATTTTACGTAAAACTCACTTAGTTCTGCTGTGCTTTTGACTTTTTCTAAAGCCTCAATTTCAGGTTTTTCTTTTAGTGCATTGGTGTGACCTGTATTGACATTATTTGAGTCTATCAAAAGAGTAGATACTTTAGAATCAATATTAGGCTCTATCAACTCTAAAACAACTTTGATGGTCTTAATTTCCAATTTAGAAAGAAATATTTCTCGATTATATGATGTTATAATAAAGTAACCCTCTTGGTCTACCTCACTAATTGTACCAGTGTATTTTTTACCATAGGTAGACTCAATATGCACTGAATCTCCTTGAACTTGGCTTATCGTATTACCACAGTAAAAAATGATAGCTAATGTTGTTAGCTTAAAAATTGAAAAAGAAAACGTTGAAGATTTTAACATCGAGAAAAGATAAAACAAATTATGGATTTCTTTCCTTTAAATAAGTGAAGAAAGATTTATGCAGCGGTTTATTAGCTAACAATTTATTTCTTAACTAATCCTCACCAATCAATCCCAATAAATACTTTTCTTAAATTAGTATCAAAAATTATAAAATGAAATATTCAGTTATCAATATTATCACTATACTTTTCATAACCAGTTGTGCTCATCAAAAAGAATCCAATAATGTTATAAATGAAGAAAATCCAATAGTCACCAAAGCAAAGATTGGAGATACTACGCTTACCGTATTAAATCACATAAAGTATGACAAAAAAGAAGAGTTTAATGCTATTTTATTTGATGAAGTTATGCCCGCTTGTTATGACTACAAAGATACGATCACAGAAAAAAATCAATTAAATAAATTGGCTTTAGAATCATTGAGAATTTTAAACCCGCTAAGAGTAAACGAAGATTCTACTTGGACGTTTATAATGTTTGCAGACCCATATTTTCAAGGAGCTAATTACAATATAGGGCCGCCACTAATTCAAAAATATGGTGAAGACAGTGCTAGTGCTATTTTTCAAAGATGGAGTAATTGTTTTGCTCAAAATCAAGTAGTTTTCTTTGAAACTCAACAATGAATCTAATTTATGAAAAGATTTTTCGTATTTGTATTTGCTGTTGTACTTATAAATAACATTTCTTATCCTCAAATGATAGGAAAGCTAAAAGGTAACAATGGAGAATTTAAAGATGAAAAAAAAATAGATATTAATACAACAGAATTAGTAGAGCCAATCAAAAGTGATTGGGAATCGCCAAAAAACCTTTTTCTGATTGATGGTTATAATAGAAGTATAATAATTAGAGCTGATGCAAGATATGATCGATCAGACGGATTAAATGAAGAGGAAATGAACTGGGTTAATAATATTGATTCACTTCAGTGGTGGGTTTTACCTGTTGAAGGAATAACAAAAAAGGTAAAAGTCAAGCAAAACCTAATATATTCAAAAAAAATATGTGGTGAGTATGCAAATTTTTATGCTACTGAACTTGATTATGACCCTAAAGATATTTCTTTGGCTTGCTTGGGCTATCCACCCAAAAGTTGGTTTAAAAAAGGACCTAAATGTATCATTTCTTTAGATGAAGCAACCCAATTAATTAATGACAATCTTCAAACTGAATTTCAAAATATTAATAATAAAATTGTTATCACCGAAACTACAGCTGGTTGGGATGGATATGTAAATTGGTGCTGTCCAAAAGAAGATAACCCACTGTATAAAAATGTTGATGAAATGTCAATCATTGAGTATCGGATACCAGTTAGTGTTTCAGCTCAATCAAAAGTAACAATTGGTGATGCTAAAGCATATATTTTTGGAGTTGAAGAAAGTATGCAGCCATCTATAAAAAGGGATATAGATGGCGATGGAATTTTAGAAGTTTATTGGACAGGTTGTCAAAATTTTTGGACACACATTAACAAAAAATTTGTTTCAAATGTTGGAGACTGTTGTGGTTGTTAATTTAAAACACCACTCGAGCTAAATAGCGGTTTTATTACGCTTCTTCTCTCTTGCGTATGGTATTTGGGGGTTTGAAAGCCTATAATTCTAATAAGAATTAAATAGTTAAATGATAGCGAAAATAAGTTAGATTGGAAACAAAAAAGGATTCACAAAATTGCAAATCCTTTTCTGTTAAGTGTTGTCCCACTAGGGATCGAACCTAGACTCTTCTGGACCAAAACCAGACGTGTTGCCAGTTACACCATGGGACAATAAGGCGTCAAATTTAATGGCATTTTTCTAATAAGCCAAATTTTTTTACCTCTTGATTTGACGCTAATAATCACATAATAGATGATCTCTTTTTTCGTTTATGGATAATTTAACACGTATAATCGAGGTAATTTTTTATTTTCGCTATTCATTTTTTTCACATGAACTATCAAAAATTAAATAACATAACAGGTTGGATTGTTTGGGGCATTGCGTCATTTGTGTTTCTGGCCACCATGGAACAAACCACCAGTCTATGGGACTGCGGTGAATACATCACCACTGCCAATAAATTAGAAGTCGGACACCCTCCTGGAGCGCCTTTTTTCATGATGCTAGGTCGTTTGTTTTCGGCATTTGCTAGCCCAGAAAATGCAGCTATGATGGTAAATGCCATGTCTGCACTCAGCAGCTCTTTCTGCGTGTTATTTCTTTTCTGGAGCATTACCATGTTAGGAAGAAAACTGGCTTTAAAAAGTGGAGAAATTGATCAAAATGCAACCATTGCTATTTTAGGGTCTGGCGCAGTTGGAGCATTAGCATACACCTTTACCGACTCGTTTTGGTTTTCCGCGGTAGAGGGGGAAGTATATGCCATGTCTTCTTTCTTTACGGCAATTGTATTTTGGGCTATTCTTAAATGGGACGTAGAGGATGACGAATACCAGTCGGCATCAGAAGATATAAAAGCTCAATCTCATCCAAACCGGTGGATTCTATTTATTGCCTATATGATAGGGCTTTCCATTGGAGTTCACTTATTGAACTTATTAGCCATTCCAGCAATAGTCTTTGTGGTATATTTTAAAAAATATTCGTTCACCTGGAAGTCTTTTATTTTGGCTGGAATCCTGTCTCTGGTTATTTTAGTGGGGATACAGAACTTCATTATACCTAAAACCGTATCCATTGCAGACTGGGTCGAACGTTTATTTACCAACAGCTTTGGACTCCCGTTTAATTCAGGTGCATTTTTCTTTTTAGGTCTTCTTATCACCCTAATTGTAGTGGGATTAAGATGGACCTCATCCAATGGAAAAACCATCATTAACACCGCTATTTTATCATTTGCTCTCGTATTAATTGGCTACTCATCATTTGTGATGATTTTAGTTCGATCTAACGCCAACCCCCCGCTAGACGAAAACAACCCTGAAACATTAGCACAATTACAATCTTACTTAGGAAGAGAGCAATATGGAAGCTGGCCCATTGGGTATGGACAATATTGGAACTCGCCTGCGTTTTCAGATTGTGATGCAGACCATAGGGGTCCCGATAAGATTAAATACATGAAACTGTCTAGCCTCAAAACAAAAGGAATATCTGAAGAAGTAGAAGCAAAAGACACGAACTTCATAAATAGCACCTTACTTCCTCTAAATCTTCATACGAGGTACATCAAAAACCCTCAAACTAAAAAATATAGAAGTTCCATTTGGGAAAAAAATATATCCTTTATCAATGAATGGGAATTAAATGCTTTTAAGTCAGATTGTGATAGTATAAATTCTCTTTTAAAAGCCAATGGACTTCCTAAAATGATATTGTTTGAGAAGGAAGTTCAAAAAGAATACCTCAATACGTTAAAAGGTAAAAAAGGTGATAAAAATTACTTACCAGAGTATTGTACTATTTTCCCTAGAATGTACCGTCAAGGGGAAGGGGATAAATACAAAGTTTGGTCTGACTACAGAGGGGACAAAGACAAACCGCTACCTGCTCTTGCTCAGCTGAATAATATGTTACCCAATAATTATCAGTATAGAGACCAACAATATCAAGCGCTAAGAACCATTGCAGATAATACACAATACCCCAAGGAGCAGCGGGATTACGTAAGAGACATCTCCAACAACCTCTATAAAGACGGGCTTTATATACCCTCTTTTGGAGAGAATTTAAGCTACCTATTCAATTATCAATTGAATTGGATGTATTGGAGATACTTCATGTGGAATTTTTCAGGTAGGCAAAATGATATTCAAGGTTATGGATTAACTGGTGGTGGTGGTAAAATACTGGAAGGAAACTGGCTATCTGGGCTCAACTTCATAGATAATCAAAGACTAGGGGATCAAACTAACGTCTCACCAGACATTACTTTAAATAAAGGCTATAACAGGTATTTTATGTTGCCACTTTTATTAGGATTAATTGGGCTTATTTTTCATATGATAAAACATCCCAAAGGTGCCTTTGTAGTTTTCATGTTGTACTTATTAACCGGTATAGCTATTGTCATCTATTTGAACCAGAAACCGGCTGAACCAAGAGAACGAGATTACGCTTATGCCGCTTCATTCTATGCTTTCGCCATTTGGATTGGACTAAGTGTTTGGGCCTTATATGATTTTTCGAAAAATGCAAAAGCACATCAAATCAAAAAAGTATTGATGTATGCTTTAGGTGGCAGTGCGGGCATACTTGGCTTTCAATTCATGACAGGAAATGGAATGACGCTTGGCTTAAGTTTAACCTACATGGCCGTCATATCATGTGCGTTACTGTATGTTCTTTCTTTAGCTGGAAAACAGTTGAAAGACAGTAAGGTATTAGCCTTCATTCCATTGGGAATAGGACTGCTTGTAGCTGGCTTAATGGGGTACCAAAATTGGGACGATCACGACCGATCAAACCGATCTACAGCTAGGGATTTTGCAGCCAATTACTTAAACTCCTGTGATTATAACGCCATTTTATTTACCAACGGTGATAACGACACTTTCCCACTGTGGTACATTCAAGAAGTAGAAGGAGTAAGAACAGATGTGAGAGTGGCAAATATGTCTCTTCTTAGTACAGATTGGCATATCAATCAAATGAAAAAACGAGCCTACGAATCTGATCCCCTGCCTATCAACATGAGAGAATCAGTATATAGAGAAGGGAAACGAGATTACGTGCTGATTAACCAAAATGAAAAGAAGAAGTTCAAAAATATAGGTCTAAAAAGAAGAATGGAAAAGGTGCTGAATGACTTCAAGAAAAGAAGCAATAAACCTACTCTTAACAACGCGGAACTAAGGTCACTATTAAAAATGGCATATTGGCTTAAAGATATTGCAGATTCGCTAGAAAAAGATCGATCTGATATTGAAAATAAATCGTTGTCAGAAAACACTATTTCTTTAATCGAAGGAAATCCCAATGATGTAAGCTATGAAACAAAAGCGAGGGGATTTATTTCACTTGCTGGGGAAGCGAAAATCACGCAACAACTCCCACAATTGGTGAGCAGCATTGAAAAGACTTTCAGTAAATGGCCACAAATCTGGTATTCTGCACAAGAGGCTATTGCATTCATCAGTAACGATAGAAACAAAAAATTCCAAAGCTTTTCTTGTAACAACGAATCATTTATTGATTTTAATAAAATATATATTAAAGTCAATACGGAAAATGCAATAAAAGCAGGAATCATCGATAGCGCGGATATGCAAAATCCAAAATTTAAAACTGCCATAAAATGGCCTTTAAAAGGAAGCATGATGTACAAGGCAGATATTGCCGTATTGAGTTTATTGGCAAATTATGAGTGGGACAGACCCATTTACTTTGCTAGCATTGTAGGGATGCAAGCCAATAGAAACCTACAAAAGTACATGTATTGTGAAGGGTTAGCCTATAAACTTACCCCTATTGAATACGGAGGTACAGGTGGTACTCATACCGAAAAAATGCTAGCGTTATTAAACAAAAATTATGATTTAGTAAAAAGAAACGGAGATAGTGTAAAAGTTGGTTTTGATTGGGGCAATATGAAGGGAGAGGATGTTCTCGTAGATTACTACACCATGAGAATGGTTCAAAACTTAAGACTCCAAATGATGAAATTAAGTGACCAACTAATTGCTCAGAACCGATACGATGATGCGTTAAATGTGCTGAATATTACATTTGAAGAAATGCCAGTTGAAAATGAACAAGTTCCTGCTGATGATATCTGCTACTACTTGTGTGCCAATTATTTTGAAGCCGGTGACACCCTGAAAGGAAATCAAGTTGGACAAACCCTAGCGAATCTTCAATTGGATAGATTAAACTTTTTCTCCGACTTAGATAAGGACGTCTTTTTGCCCTATGTTTGGAATGAATTAGGTAGGGCACTTTTTAATGTAGAAATGCTAAGGGAAGCCTCTCTAACGAACCTAGATCGAACAAAAATGTTTGAACCTAATACGGCTAATAATAATGCTTCTTTCTTAGAAAAAGGGGTATTAGCAAATACCAATTATGATCAATTATGTTTAAAACTTAGGGCGGTTTACAGAGAAAATCCAGGGAAAAGAAGCTTCTTTGAAAACCAACAAAAATTCCCAGTGTATTATACACAGTTATGGAAATCTGGAATTTAATGGATGTTCTACGCAGTTAAAACACCTAGATTATTGACCTATCTATTTTCTAGTTTTATTTGGAAAATTCCAAATGATAATAAAACTGTTTACCTCACTTTTGATGACGGACCAACAGAGAAAGTAACTAGGAAAATACTTGAAGTTTTAAATAATGAAAAAGTCAAGGCCTCCTTTTTTTGCGTGGGTAAAAATGTAGAGAAATATCCTGATCTTTTTGCTTGTATTAAAGCGGAAGGTCACGCGGTTGGTAATCATACCAATACACATTTAAATGGATGGAAGACCAACAAAAAGCAATACCTTGAAGATGTTGAAGAAGCCGATAAACTCATAAAGTCTAACTTATTTAGACCACCATATGGCAAGCTTAACTGGAGAAGCAAAAAAGATCTTCAACGAAAATATAAAATTGTAATGTGGGATGTAGCTGGGGGTGATTTTGATCAATACTTAAGCATAAAAGACGTGGTAAAAAACATCATTAATAATGTAAACCCTGGAAGCATTGTAGTACTTCACGATAATCAAAAATTTATGATTAAAACCGTAGAGGCTTTACCGATTATCATTAAAGAACTAAAGGCCAAAAAATATCGCTTTGGACTAATTAATTAGTTATCTATGGTATAGCGCAATCCAAAATAAATCATTCTGCCAAAAATAGGTCCCCATATCATAGCGCTATCAAAATAAGTTTCGTGTGGAGCATCCGCAGAAAGAATTGGATTTGGTTGTCTAAAATTTGTAGCGTTTTCTACCCCTAAATAAATAGAAGTTTCTTTACTCATGTGGCGTGTTATTTGACCATTCATTAATACATAATTTGGGCTTCTTTCATCTAAGATAAATCGATCTGCATTATCTCCAGTGAACGGAATTCGTTGACTTCCAATAAATTGTGTGGTTAGATCCATCACCCATTGTTTTCCTTTGTTTTTTCTGGTACTGTAAGCCATGTTTAAGAAACCTCTATGTTTAGATACAAATGGTTTTTCTAGTAGCCCTGCTTGATAATCGGTTTTTACATCCAAAAAACGATATGCTGTTCTTACACTTACTCTTCTATTGATATCATAATTGATCTCTGCTTGTACGGAGTTGGAATAAGACATTCCGTTTAACGCATAAAAATGAATTTCTCTTGCGCTCTGATCCATGTCAACCACTAGCTGATTCTCAAAGAAACTGCGGTATGCATCAAAAGTAAAAACCCCTTCTCTGTTCCATAAATCAAATTCATGCAATAGCGCTGTTCCAAAGTTCCATGATATTTCTTGTTGCAAGCCAATCATTCCATATGAATCTAAAATCCATTGCCTAGATGAGGCCATATAGCCTACATTTTCCATAAGCATGAAAGGAGTACGCCTACCGCTTCCTCCCATTAACTTAATGGCGGTTTCATTGGAAAAACTATGTCTAATATGTAGTCGTGGTGTAATAAAATATTGATCGAAATAAGAGGTGTAATCCCCTCTTAACCCTGCAATAACACCCCATTTTTCAGAGTTGTGTGTAAATTCCCCATAAATGCCTGGTACCATTTCCAATCTTCTATTGTAAAAGTTGGTGTTATTGTTCATCAGATTTAAATACCTTAAGCTTAAGATTTCTGAAACACTATCCACTTGAAAACTAGCTCCAAATTTGTAGTAATTCTCTTCTGGATTTTTCTCTAATTCTTGTTGAAAAATCAAATTTGCATAACCTGATAATTGACGACCCCTGTAATTTGTAAGTCCAATGGTAGTCTGCTGATCATTTAAATTTGTACTAAGCTGAAGAGCCAGACTTTTAAAATCATCATTTGGAAATAAGTACCCAATTTTAGCAAATGCATTCCCACTCCATATTTCCATATTAACTGGATATGCTGGCTCTACATCTATTCTACCCGCATTCGCGTTGCTGTAGGCCCCGTTATATCCTAATTCCATGTGAACTTTGGATGACCTATAGTTCCATTGATTATGAAATATGAAATCATTATGTAGCGGCATATCCAAAAAATCATCCTGATTTCTATCATTTTTAATGGATTGATCTTCGTAATGAGCCATAAATGTGGTAGACCATTTTTTAAACTTGTGAGTGTAGAAAGCATTGTATTCAGATCTTCCTGCTTGATTTAAATAAAAGTTTAAATGGAATTTTTCTGCGTACTCTGGCTGCTTTAAGTTCATGTTAATTTGCCCCACCATGCTTTCAAAACCATTTAATACAGAGCCCGCTCCTTTCGAAACAGCAATTTGGTGAATAAATGGGCCTGGTATCTGTTTGAGCCCATGCAACAGAGAAAGACCTCTTAATACAGGTATGTTTCCGGAAAGCATTTGTACATACTTACCCGAAAGGCCCATCATTTGTATTTGTTTAGTCCCTGTAACCGCATCTGTAAATGTGGCATCAACTGATGGGTCGGTCTCAAAGCTTTCCGCTAAATTACAACAGGCTGCTTTTCGGAGTTCATCTTGTCTTATAATGTGCGCATGTCTAGGGTCCATACGGGAAAAAGAATAAGAACCTTTTTTAAACTCCACTACTACATCCTCTAGTATTTTACCTCCACTTAACACGATATTCAGCTCATCATCATCTTGAATATGTAGCGTATCTGATTGGTAACCCACAAAACTGAAAACTAACATGTGGTTAGATGGATCGTGCTCTAGTTCAAAATATCCTGCCGAATTGGATGTTGTTCCATTGGTCGTGCCCAAATAAAATACGTTTACACCAACTAATGGAGCAACAGAGTCGTTTCCAATCAATTCAAATACATGTCCCGAAATAGGTTGATGATTTTCTTGAGCGTTTAATGTAATGACATGTAATACAAGAAAAATAGATACAATAAACCGCATACTAGAAATCTAATCCCTTTTATAATGACAGCACTGATGTAAATTGTTATAATCTTTATCGGTGGCTTTACACATTTTTGTGTCGTGACCGAGCTTGGCAATAATTTGGTGAATTTCTTTTTCCGAAATAATATCTGGGTTGAATTTAACCGTACACATTTTGGTTTCTTTAGACCAATCTGCAAACTTTATCCCTTTGATATCTAATGCATTTTCAATTCGTTCTTCACACATTCCACATTTACCATTTACATGAAAACTAATTTTTATATCCTTTGCAGCAACAGGCAAGATAAAGAAGACACTCATTAGGGCGATTAAAAACTGTTTTTTCATTTCTTAGGTTTTAAATGTTTGTAACAAAATTTATTCCAAAAATAGATTTTATGTAATTAAAATACAATGTTTAAAATAAATATAGCAGTGTTGAAAATTATTTGTGTTTGGTGCTTTTAAATTTTATTCTTTTGTGAAAAATTCAGTCATGAAAATATTATTGTTAGGATCTGGCGGTAGAGAACACGCATTAGCTTGGAAAATATCTCAAAGCTCTCAACTAGAAAAACTGTATGTAGCTCCAGGAAATGCAGGAACAGCAGAACTTGCAGAAAATATTTCTCTTGATTTAAATGATTTTAAAGCTGTGGGGGACTTTACCATCCAGCAAGACATAGACTTGGTTGTAGTGGGTCCCGAACAACCTTTGGTAGATGGGATTCATGATTATTTTCAAAGCCAGCCAACGCTTTCTAATGTGACGGTAATTGGACCTACTAAAGAGGGCGCACAAATAGAAGGTAGTAAAGATTTTGCAAAGTCCTTTATGAAAAGACATCGTATTCCTACAGCAAAATCTGCATCATTCCGTACAGACCAATTGGTGGATGCGTTAACCTTTCTGGAAAATCAAAAAGCTCCATATGTACTTAAGGCGGACGGATTAGCTGCTGGAAAAGGCGTAATCATAGAGAGTGATTTGGCTAAAGCTAAAAAAGCACTAACCAACATGTTAAATGGGCAATTTGGTGAAGCTAGTGGTACGGTAGTGATTGAGGAATTTTTAACTGGAATTGAGCTAAGTGTTTTCATCATCACGGATGGGAAAAATTATAAAATTCTACCTGAAGCAAAAGATTACAAACGTATAGGAGAACAAGATACAGGGCTAAATACGGGCGGTATGGGCGCTATTTCACCCGTTCCTTTTGCCAATAGAGAATTCATGGATAAAGTGGAAAATCAAATCATTATACCTACGGTTAAAGGGTTAAAAAAAGATGGAATTATCTATTCAGGTTTTATCTTTTTCGGGTTGATAGCGGTAAAGGGCGATCCCTATGTCATTGAATATAATTGTAGACTAGGCGATCCTGAAACAGAGGTAGTTTTACCTCGCCTTAAATCAGACATACTAGAACTTTTTGATGGAATTGCTACCGATACGCTTTCTGAAAGAGATGTAGAGATAGATTTAAGGACGGCTAGCACCGTTATGATGGTGGCAGGAGGATATCCTGAAAAGTATGAAAAGGGAAAAGAAATTTCCATTGAAAATACCGATGAAAAAACCACTGTTTTTCATGCAGGAACTATAATAAAAAACAATAAGGTGGTGAGTAACGGAGGTCGTGTAATTGCAATTACATCCTACGGCAAAAACCTTGAAACTGCACTAAAGACTAGTTATAAAAATGTAGAAAAAGTAACATTTGATGGGGCTTACTACAGAAAAGACATTGGAAAAGACGTCTTATAGCCAAATAGGCATTCGAGGCAACCTAATAAATATAAATTGAGTTGGGATTACAAATTAAAGTCATACCCTAAAGAGTGAGGATATGGTATTTAATAAAAAATAATTATTAATAATTACTTAATCTGTTCTGGATCAGATTCTGCTTTTTTATTTAGCTGGTGTTGCTTAAACATCCAATACGTGGCTCCGCCTAAAAAAAGAAATAAAAATATTGTATTTGGGTGATTACCCAAAGGTTCAAGGGTGTTTTCAAACATCCATATTAATACATCTCTAAGTGGGTATACTAACCAATCCATAATGATAAATTTCGTATCAAAAGTATAAATATTTAATCTACCATAACATGTTGTTAGGACTTTATTTATTTAATTTAAACTATGCTCTCTATTTTAAGAACTAACCAACCCTTTTTCTTTATCATTTCCGCTTGGTTAATACTCATTTTAAATGGATTGATTTATTTCAATAATGGAAATCTTAAAGAGGTAGAATTTGAGTTGTTGAAACTCATAGGAGCACCAAAAATTCTAATATATTTTATATTATTTATAGTTGTCTTTTACACTAGTTTTTTAATCAATTCCGTAGTAAATAGAAGTGTCCTTTTTGAAAAGTCATACTATTTATCAGGCCTACTTTATGTTGTATTCGTAACTAGCTTTGGAGATATAATATCTTATTTGCTTCCGTTAATAGGAAATTTATTTTTGGTGCTATCTCTAAAAAATTTACTTCAAATTTTTCGAGCAAACAGCTGTAAAAAACAAGTTTTCAATGCAAGTATCTTTATTCTATTTGGTGCGTTTTTCTATTCCTTAAATCTGTTTATTCTTCCTCTTGTTTGGATTGTATTGTTCATTATTCGTCCATTTGTTTGGAGAGAGTACCTAATGCCAATCATAGTATTGTTAATTTCATTTGCGTATGTAATCCCTTTTGGAATACTCAATCAAAATATATTGGAAATGCTGTCACTGTGGTGGAGTTCTAGCCAAAATAGTTACCATGAAATATCACCTTCCATTGGTTTATTGAATATGGGTTTTATTTTAGTTACTTTTCTGCTCTCCTTCAAATCAATAGTGAACACTTTTGTCTATTCAAATAATAGGTATAAAAGGGTCATTTGGGTGGTAGTGGCCATGATGGTTTTCACTGTTCTATTGAGTGTTCTAGATTTTCTGCTCTTTAACCGTTCGTTTGGAGGATTAGTTCCATTTTTAATTCCTCTTGTTATCTTTTTATCCAATGGTTTTATTCGTAACAGAATTCAATGGGTCTGCGATTTGGTTTTTATCTTATTTTTTGTGAGTACAATTGTTATTCAAATCCTCTAATCCAAGGATTAAGTTCTATATTTGATTCCAAAATTATTGAAAATGAAATGCGGAGTAGTAACTTTTCCTGGTTCTAATTGCAACCACGATATGATGTACGCTTTAGGAAACATTCTTGGGCAAGAAGTGGTTGAGCTTTGGCACAAAGATACTGATACAGAAGATTGTGAACTTATTGTTCTACCAGGTGGGTTTTCTTATGGAGATTATCTCAGGTCAGGAGCTATTGCTCGTTTCTCACCTGTTATGGAATCTGTTATTACTCATGCTAAAAATGGGGGATTATTACTTGGCATTTGTAATGGGTTTCAAATTTTATGTGAATCAGGGTTATTACCTGGCGCATTATTACACAACAACAACCAAAAATTTATTTGTAAGAATGTGTACTTAAAACCTGTTTCTAAAACAGCTGCTTTTACTAAAAATATAGATCACAATAAATCTTACAAAATTCCGATTGCACATGGAGAAGGCAGGTATTATGCCGATGAAAACACCATTAAAAAACTCATTAAAAACGACCAAATTTTATTCCAGTACTGTGACGAAAAGGGTCATGTTTCCAGTGAACTAAACCCTAACGGTTCCGTACAAAATATAGCTGGTATAGCTAATGCTGGAAAGAATGTAATGGGTATGATGCCTCATCCAGAAAGGGCTGTCGATGCACTATTGGGAAATCAAGATGGCGTACCTTTATTTGAATCCTTACTTAGCCTAGCTAAAGTTTAAGCCAAGTTATTTGCCCTTTTCATTTTATCATAAGAATCTGTATTTTAGGTAATTACGCTTTATTAACAACAGGTTTTGAATCCTTTTTTTAACGATTTGAAATTGCATGCTGTGTTTCTTTTAAATTAGTTTGAATTAATTTTTAAGCTATGAAGTATTCGTTATTATTTCTTTTTTCTCTCGTGTGCATTACTTCGAACCTTGCACAGCAAACTGTAAAGGGTAAAGTAGTTGACTTGGAATCTCAATTTCCTCTACCGGGTGTAAATGTTCAAATCGCTGATGGTGATTTTAGTGTAGGGGTGGCAACAAGCGTAAATGGGCAATTTAAACTAGAAAACGTACCGTTAGGAAGACATCAAATAAGATTTACTTTCATTGGTTATAAGCCTCTTGTGCAAACCATTGTGGTAAATTCTGGAAGAGAAGTAATTTTAAATATTTCTATAGAAGAATCCACTGAAATTCTGGAAGAATTTGAAATAACTTCTAATGAAAACAGGGAGGTTAATAATGAAATGGCCATTATTAGTGCACAACAATTTTCCGTGGAAGAAACAGAGCGATATGCTGGAAGTAGAGGAGATCCTGCAAGGATGGCATCCAATTTAGCTGGCGTTCAAGGTGCAGATGATAGTAGAAATGATATTATAGTAAGAGGAAATTCTCCTTTGGGTGTGATTTATAGAGTAGAAGGGATTACTATTCCTAACCCTAATCATTTTGCTATTTCTGGATCTTCAGGCGGTCCGCTTAGTATATTAAATAATAAGTTTTTAGGCAATAGCGATTTCTTTTCTGGGGCTTTTCCAGCAGAGTATGGGAACAGTACAGCTGGTGTTTTTGATCTAAAAATTAGGAATGGAAATAATGAAAAAACCGAATTTACTGGTCAAATTGGTCTTTTTGGGGGTGAGTTCTTAATGGAGGGTCCATTGTCTAAAAAAAGTGCCGCTTCTTATTTGGTGATGTACCGAAGAGCCACTCTTGCAATATTTAACAAATTAGGCATTGATTTGGGAACATCCGCTATACCTGCTTATCAAGATTTTGCAGCAAAAGTTAATCTTCCTCTTAAAAAGGGGGGGAATTTAGCCTTGTGGGCAATGGGAGGTAACAGCAACATAGAGATATTAGTGAGCGAACAAACCGATAGCACACAAATACGAAAAATCTTTTCATAAATTAGATTCATTGTTGAGTTTCAAAGAAAACTACTTGATTTTGAGCAAAACAATTACTCCATCTTTGAAAAATAGCACTAGCACTGTCTTCACCATATTTTTGAATTAGTGGCGGCCCTATATTGTAATTAGCTCCTTGAAAATATGGGTCTGCAAACATTATAAACGTCCAAGTAGAATCTTCGTTTACTCTTAGCGGGTTTAAAATTCTCAATGATTCTAAAGCCAATTTATTTAATTGATTTTTTTCTGTGATCGTATCTTTGTAGTCATAACAAGCGGGCATAACTTCATCAAATAAAATAGCATTAAACTCTTCTTTTTTGTCATACTTTATGTGATTTAATACGGTAAGCGTAGTATCTCCAATCTTTGCTTTGGTGACTATTGGATTTTCTTCATTTATAACATTATTGGATTCTTTTTGATGAGCACAACTGGTTATGAAAAGTATAGTGATAATATTGATAACTGAATATTTCATTTTATAATTTTTGATACTAATTTAAGAAAAGTATTTATTGGGATTGATTGGTGAGGATTAGTTAAGAAATAAATTGTTAGCTAATAAACCGCTGCATAAATCTTTCTTCACTTATTTAAAGGAAAGAAATCCATAATTTGTTTTATCTTTTCTCGATGTTAAAATCTTCAACGTTTTCTTTTTCAATTTTTAAGCTAACAACATTAGCTATCATTTTTTACTGTGGTAATACGATAAGCCAAGTTCAAGGAGATTCAGTGCATATTGAGTCTACCTATGGTAAAAAATACACTGGTACAATTAGTGAGGTAGACCAAGAGGGTTACTTTATTATAACATCATATAATCGAGAAATATTTCTTTCTAAATTGGAAATTAAGACCATCAAAGTTGTTTTAGAGTTGATAGAGCCTAATATTGATTCTAAAGTATCTACTCTTTTGATAGACTCAAATAATGTCAATACAGGTCACACCAATGCACTAAAAGAAAAACCTGAAATTGAGGCTTTAGAAAAAGTCAAAAGCACAGCAGAACTAAGTGAGTTTTACGTAAAATATGAGCACACACAATCGATTGAACCTGCACCATCAGAAAAAGCAGTTGTTTACTTTGTAAGATCTTCAATGTTTGGGTTTGCTATAAATTTTACATATTTTGACAGTACTAAAGTTATTGGTCGTTTTAATGGACATAAATTCTTGAGATATGAATGTGATCCAGGTGAGCATCTATTTTGGGCTAGGTCAGAAAATAGAGATTATGTTAAAGCAGACCTTGAAGCAGGAAAAATTTATGTAATTGATGTTATTCCACAAATGGGAGCTGTAACAGCACGTGTTAGATTGGTGCCAATAAACTCTTCTAATTACAAAATGAAAAAAACTCAGAAACTACTTACTAAAGGCAAATCTGAATCATTTACCGAAAGAGAATTAGCAGTTTTACAAAAAGAAACAGTAGACATTGTAGCCCGAGGATTAGAGCGGTATAAGAAACTAGCGGCATCAGTTAAGACTTTGGGTAACTTAGCGTTTAAGCCCGAGGAACTTTTATTTTCTAAATAAAAAAAAAGTCAGCTTCTAGCTATATGGCGTGAAGATTATAATAAGTATTTACTTGGATTGATTGGTGAGGATTAGTTAAGAAAGCAAAGTGCGTGAACCCAATTGATCTCCCCACATTCATTGATTAATCCGTTTTTATTAATATAAACCTCGACCACCTTTTTTTCTTGCTTTACGTATAGTACGGACACCTAGAATGGCAAATATTATATAAAACAATAGACCTATAGCAGCAATAGCATATTGACCAAAAAGCAAATACCAGGCAAATACTACACCACTAAATAAACAACCAATAAAACAAACTATAGAAAGTAATATCAAAGACATTTTGTTTTGTTTGTTTTTAGATTTTGACTTTTTTTTGGTGTTTTCTTTGTGCTTTAAAATGGGAACTTTTTCTAAAAAAGATTTATTTATTTTTTTTTGTTGAAT
>CACAYQ010000036.1 GCA_902536695.1 uncultured Bacteroidota bacterium
AATGTTGTTTCTGGAGCTCTAGCAAGTGCTGATAATTTATGTTTTGGAGGGAGTAATGGATCAATAAGTCTTGTTGCTCAAGGCGGTTCTGGGGTTTACAGTTACTTGTGGAATAATGGATCAATAACGCAAAATCTTAGTAACCTAAACTCTGGTAATTACAGTGTTGTTATTACTGACGACAAAGGTTGTAAATCTTCAGCCATATCAACCACAATATCCGAACCAAGTAGTGCGGTAAGCTCTGCTATTTCTGAATTTCATGTTTCATGCCCAAACGGAATTGATGGTGCTGTTTCTTTGAGTGTTTCTGGAGGAACTCCACCATACAACTTTAATTGGAATTCGGGTACTTATTCAACAAAAGATATTAGTGGTCTAAGTACCGGGAATTATACTGTTACCATTACAGATGATAATGGTTGCACAGCAACAAATTCAACCACAATCAGTCAACCAACAACCATAAGCTCTACAATTTCTGTAATTGATGTTGATTGTAATGGACAAAACACAGGAAGTTTAGATATTACAGTAAACGGAGGAACCTCACCATACACTTATACTTGGTCTAATTCACAAAGTGTAATATCAAACGCACAGGATTTAGTTAATTTTCCTGCTGATGTTTATTCTGTTGAGGTTAAAGACAATAACAACTGTATTCACAACAACTCTAAAACAATTTCTCAGCCTGCACCACAAACTATCAACATCACTACCAAAGATGTTAGTTGTAATGGTTACTCAGATGGTGAGATTATTGTAAATGCTCAAGGAGGAACACCTCCCTACAATTTTAATTGGAACGGTACAAATACTATTACCGCTAACCAATTAAATATTCCAGCAAACAACTATGATTTAATTTTGACTGATTTTAACAACTGTGTCACAAATTTAAATACAAGTATTTCAGAGCCAGCAAGTGCAATGATGACTACAGTATCAAAAACTGATGTACTTTGCTTTGGGAATAATACTGGAGTTATAGACCTCTCCATTACAGGGGGAACACCACCATATACCACTTCTTGGTCTAATGGTGCGTTCTCAGAAGATATCACTAATTTATTTGCAAACACATATAGTCTAACCGCACTCGATTTAAATAACTGCAGAGTAGATACTTCTTTTATTATTGTAGAGCCCGATGTTGGATTATCAAATGTATTCAGCGTAAGTCATGTTTCATGTAATGGTTTTTATGATGGGAATATATTTTCTAATGTATCAGGTGGAACCGCTCCATACCAATATGTTTGGGCCAACTCTTCGTATGCGCTGAGTACTACTTCTTCAGGACTTAGTAATTTTCCTGCAGATAATTATTTTTTAGAAGTTACTGATAACAATGGATGTAAATTATATGACACCACCAATATAATAGAACCAACAATGCTTTGGGATACCTTAATCGGAGTTAACATCTTATGTAAAGGTGAATCAACGGGAGAAATAAATTCAATTATTTCTGGTGGTACACCACCGTATAGTTACTCATGGGACAATGGTGCAAGTAGTCAAAACTTACAGTTTTTAAGTGCTGGTAATTATCAATTACAAATAACTGATTTCAATAATTGTCAGCTTACAGATAGTATTATTTTAAATGAACCCATTTCATCTTTAGGTAGCTATTATTTCTCAACTGACCCTCTTTGTTATGGTTCCAATGATGGAACTATTGACTATTTCGTCACTGGAGGAACCAGCCCATACAGTTATGTATGGAACAATACCCAGAACATTCCAAACATGATTAATTTGAATGCGGGAGATTATATTGTTATTACTACAGATGCTAATAATTGTACCTTATCCGACACCATTCCAATTGGTCAACCCAATGAAATTTCTATTTCAGCTGTCGTAGATTCAGTAACGTGCAAGGGTGACCAAAACGGTTCAATTACGGTAAATGTTACTGGAGGAACCCCTGGTTACAGCTACCAATGGAGCAATTCAAATTTTTTACTAAGTACAACATCCGCAACAATTGATAGTATCCCGGGTGGGATTTATTCCTTAATTGTTACAGATTTAAATAATTGTGAAAATAGTGGCTCTTATAATTTATATGAGCCTCCACTAATGAGTGGAAGTTTGGAGGTTAAACAAATTACTTGTCCAGGAGCAGACAATGGAGAAATTAGTTCGACAGTAACTGGTGGCAATTCTACAAACTATATCTATAATTGGTCAAATGGTGAATCTTCTGCAGACATTAATAATTTGCCTGCAAATGAATATATTTTAATTGCCAGTGATTATAAAGGATGTAATATTTCATTATCAGCTACTATAAATGATCCAGAAACAATTTCTATAACTGGGATTGTAACTGAAGTTTCTTGTAGAGACCAATCAGATGGTACCATAAGTGTTGAAGCTAGTGGCGGGGCTGGTAATTTTAGTTTTTCTTGGAACAGTGGAGACATTGGAAGTTTTATTGAAAATTTGGACGGAGGAAACTACACTGTTACTGCAGTTGATGCATTAAACTGTACCATGCAAAATGAATTTTTAGTCCCAATTAACCCTATGGCTTGTATTAATCCCCCTACAGTTTTTAGTCCACAAGGTGATGGTATCAATGATACATGGCACCTGCAAAACATTGAACTTTACCCTCAAGCTCAAATTAATATTTTTAATATGTGGGGAACAACTGTTTTTCAATCGACAGGCTATAATGAAGAATGGGAAGGGACCTATACTAATGGTAATTCTTTACCAATTGGCACTTATTACTACATTATTAGTTTGAACAATAGCAATAACACCATTTTAACTGGACCAATAACAATATTAAAATGAAAAAGATACTGTACCTAATTATATTTTTACTGTCATTTAGTTCATTTATGAATGCCCAACAGCTTTCATTACACACCCAATACATGACTAATGATTTTGCCTTAAATCCAGCCATTGCAGGCACAAAATCATACAACCCAATTAATCTTAGTTTTAGAAGACAATGGGTAGGAATAAGAGAAGCTCCAGTAACAGAATTTATTTCAATGCATGGCTATTATGGACATAACTTGGGAATAGGAGGGCAACTTTATAATGAGTCAGTTGGGCCAACAAGAAGAACAGGAGCATCTTTAAGTGCTGCCTATCATTTAACACTATCTAAGACTGGATACAATATGGGCTTACAAGAAGATAATCAACACACCTTTTCATTTGGTTTGTCATTTGAACTTAACCAATTGGCATTAGATATGGCTAAATTAATCCCATATACTGCTAATGACCCTACCGTAGATCAAGCCTACAACAGCCAACTAACACCTGATATGAATTTTGGTTTATTCTATCATAATTTGGACAAATATTATTTTGGATTTTCAGTAATGAATCTTTTTCAAGGTAAATCAGATATTTATAACATTCCTAATGATATTACAAACACATATGTTCGTAATTATTATTTAACTGGAGGAGCTACACTTTACCTTAAGGGTTCATGGACTTTATTACCCTCTTTTTTAGTGCAAGGAATTGAAACTGGAGTGGTTCAATTTGATATTGGAGCAAGAGCATTTTATGATGATAAATATTGGATTGGTGTTTCATACAGGCATCAAGATGCAATCAACCCAATGATAGGAGTAAACTTTAATGAAATAAGATTTGGTTACTCTTATGACATTACCATTTCACAAATTAAAAATTACAGTTTTGGTTCTCACGAACTAATTTGTGTAATTATTTTAAATAGAATAGGAAATAATGAATACAATCGAAGTGCAGGAAAAAGATCTATCAAAAAAAATAGAGTGATAAAGCTTGACTTTAAACCCGAAATAGATCTTTAAATTAAGTTTATTTTTTTCTGAATATAATTCGAATAGGAACCCCCTTAAAAACAAAATTTTTTCTTATCTGATTCTCAAGATATCTTTTGTAGGGATCTTTAATATACTGAGGAAGATTACAGAAAAAGGCAAATGTAGGGGAGTGTGTGGGTAACTGTGTTACATACTTAATTTTTATGTATTTCCCTTTAGTAGATGGTGGAGGATTTTTTTGAATGGCTTCTAACATAATATCATTGAGTTTTGATGTAGTGATCTTCTGCATTCTATTATGATATACTTCCAATGCCGTTTCTAGTGCTTTATGAATACGTTGTTTACTAAGAGCCGAAACAAACAAAATAGACAAATCAGTAAACGGGGCAATTTTACTTAAAATATCTTCTTCAAAAGATTTAGTAGAATGGGTATCTTTTTCGATGGTATCCCATTTATTCACTAATAGAACCACCCCTTTTTTATTTTTTTCAATTACTGAAAAGATGCTTAAATCTTGCTTCTGCAAACCTTCATTTGCATCAATCATAAATAGACAAACATCACAATCTTCTATGGCTCTTATGGCCCTCATTACAGAGTAAAACTCGATATCTTCATGTACTTTACTCTTCTTTCGGATACCTGCAGTATCTACCAAAATCATTTCAAAACCAAATGCATTATAATGCGTATCAACTGCGTCTCGAGTTGTCCCTGAAATATCCGTGACTATATTTCTATCTTCTCCTAATAGTGCATTAGTTAATGAGGATTTACCCACATTAGGTTTACCTACAATGGCTATTCTTGGAATCTCAGACTGAACCTCAACTCCTTCATGATCTAATTGAGTGGCTAAATGGTCTAAAAACTCTCCAGTTCCAGCACCATTAATCGCACTAATTCCAAAAACGTGTTCAATACCAAACTGATAGAATTCAAAAGTGTCATTAATTCTATCGTGATTATCTACTTTATTTGCTACTACTATGACCGATTTTTTAGCACGTCTTAGAATATTTGCTACAGCATGATCTAAATCGGTAATACCTGTTTCGACATCTACTACAAATACAATTACATTGGCTTCATCAATGGCAATTTCAACCTGCCTTCTAATTTCTCCTTCAAATATATCCTCCGATCCAGAAACATATCCCCCAGTATCAATAACCGAATATTTTTTACCGTTCCACTCGGACTTGCCATAATGCCGATCACGAGTAACACCACTCACCTCTTTTACTATCGCTTTTCTTCCTCCTATTAAACGATTAAATAATGTGGATTTACCTACATTAGGTCTACCAACTATAGCCACTATGTTACTCAATACCCGTACTTTTTAAGTTTACCCGATTTATCTCTCCACCCTTCGTCTACCTTTACAAACAGCTCCAAATGTACCTTTTTACCTACAAATTCTTCCATATCTTTTCTAGAATCAATACCAAGTTGTTTTACTTTATTTCCTTGATGACCTATAAGGATGGATTTCTGACTTTTCCTAGACGCCATGATATTTGCACGAATTCTTATGATATCTGTGTCTTCTTTGTATTCTTCTACCACTACTTCACAGGAATAAGGCACCTCTTTTTGGTAAAGCAATAAAATTTTTTCTCTTATTATTTCAGCCATAAAAAACCGCATATTTCTATTGGTCAATTGATCCTTTTCAAAGTAAGGCGGATGATCAGGCAACCACTCGAGTATTTTAGGTAAGATAAAATCAATACTAAGTCCGTGTAAGGCAGAAATAGGTAAAATTTGAGCTTTAGGTATATTATCTTTCCATGAATCCACTAATTTTTCTAACGCTTGTTGATCAGACTGATCAATTTTATTAATAAGTAAAATTACGGGTGCTGATAATTGATTCATCCTATCGATTCTGTCTTTAAGCGATTCTATTTTTTCATATATGTCAGTTACAAACAATATGATGTCTGCATCTTTAATAGCTTCGTCTACATATTGCATCATGCTTTCATGCAATTTATAAGCTGGATCTATTATTCCTGGAGTATCAGAAAATACCATTTGGTAATTTTCTTCATTAACTATACCCATAATTCGGTGTCGAGTTGTTTGCTTCTTGGATGTAATGATGGACAACTTTTCCCCCAGTATTTGGTTCATAAGAGTAGATTTACCCACATTAGGACTGCCAATAATATTAACGAAACCCGCTTTATGAGACATTTAATCAGATTTAGTTTGCAAAAATAGAAACAAAAATTAACTTTGTAGTGCGGAGTGGAGCAGTTGGTAGCTCGTTGGGCTCATAACCCAAAGGTCGCAGGTTCGAGTCCTGCCTCCGCAACTAAATCAAAAGCCCAGTTATTTAATTGGGCTTTTTTATTTTACTCAAGAATGGTATTTGCTGGTACTACTTGCTCTTCTTTAACCCCAACTGGAAAACAATTCTCAAAACCTTGAACTAACAGTTTTTTATTCACTTCTTTAGCATCTTCAAGCGTTTTAAACCTTCCTAATACATACTTATCCATTTCTAAATTTCGATCATGAAAAATTTGAAATTGATCTCCAAACGCATCGTTAATTTTATCATAAGTTTGGTCATTCATTTGTGTTCTATAGGCACCTATTTGAATGGTATAATAATAGGCTAATTTGGAGGTCTGATATTCACTCAAAATAGATGATTTATCTTCTGTGATTACCTTTAAAGCATTAACTATTTTTGCATTGCTCTGACTATTTTCAATTTTCAAAAGCAAGTCATCTACTTCACCTTCCTCGATGAAACTTATCATTTCTTCTTGAAACGAGTCATCTATTAAGCTATAAATCAACTTTAAATTCTTAACCTTTTCTGCTGTTTTCATTACAATTTCTATCTCACTTATGGTATCGCTTTGCGTATTTCCTACTAATTTATAACTTACATTATCCGTGTTATCAGGAATAATATTGAACTTAAACACTTGTCCGTCTTTTATCCCCACAGCCATGACTTGTCCATCATCATTTATCATCAACAGTTTAGGCGGTCCTTGGTTATATTCCTTCAAGAAATTAAATTCAAAATACCCATTCTTCTTATTTAATACAGCCAATATAGTCTGAATTGAATCATTCAAATTCACATTCAATTCCATTGCCATAAATGACAAACTGTCTGGCAGATTATCAAGTCTAAATTGATAGGTACCCATATCGGGTAAATATTTAAATAAAAAGCCTTGATCTGTCTTGAGCGCCTGATAGATTACATTTCCATTTTCATCGACTAAAAATAACTTTACTAAATCTAAATTCTGACCTTCTAATTTTTCTAGTTTAAAAATAAGTGAGTCATCAATAGCTAATGTATCTACAATAGTATCCAATCTACTACTTAGCATCAATGCCCATTCATCAAGTGGACAACCCTCGTGCTTTTTAGTGCCAAATTGATCTGGGCAAGAGTCTTTTTTATTTACAATACCATCCAGGTCATTATCTATATAAATTTTAGAAGGATGTAATGGGAATCGGTAACCTGCCGTAATCTCATTATTGGTACCAACAGCTGAACCAATTCCTGTCACATTCACCTCATGGCTATAGAGGAAATAGAATTTTTTATACTGAATACCCCCTACTAAGGATAACGATGCATTAGTACGGTAAGTTAGTCCTAAAGTGTACGCATCATTGTAGTTAGCTAAAACAGAAAAATCTATTTGGCCTATTCTACTTTCAGGTAAATATCGAGCGACAATTAAAGGTTCTACATGTAATATACTATCGATTAGAAAATCATATTGAGTGATAAAACGAAATTCTCTAGCTAAATTATTCTGTAGGGTATTTTCTGAATTCGATACGCTACTTTCAAACAAATTAGCAACAGACAAGCCCAATTTAAATCGCTGTAAGAAATACTTAACGCCTAAGGTTCCATCCATGGCCAGCTTACCTCGGTTTGATGCCAATAATGCAGGATCATTTGGATCCAATACATCAATTCCTGTAAAATCAGCTGTAAACTGATCCATAATTAAGCCTCCACCTATGGTTATGTGGGCCCACTGAGAAAAATGAAAGTCATGTGAATAATTTAATTGAGCAACGGTTTGATTGAACGCACCTCCCTGTGCGTAATTATAAATGCTCCCTGCAATATTACTGGAATGATCCAATACATAGTATCCACTTGCCGAAAAGAACTCTGGACTGTTTTCAAAACCGGACCATTGTTTTCTATAACTAAAGTACAAGGGATTATAATTTTTGGATCCTGTGAATGCAGGGTTAAGCAGGTATTCTTGTATAAAATAATGGCTCCTGACACTATTTTGTTGAGCGGACGTGGCCATTACAATTGTAATGAATAGACCTAAACTAATGATATGTAATGTTAACTTTCTCATCAATACGTTATCGTAATGGTTCCATATAAAGGAATGGTTATAGATGGATCTAAGTAAATCACGTAATAATAATCTGAGGCAGGTAATAATCGACCCCCTATTGTTTTACCATCCCAATATTGATAGTACCCCTGGTTTTCAAATACGATTTGACCAAAAGAATTAAATACTTTTATTTCTGCTTGTGGATAATTATATAACCCTAAAATAACCCAGGTATCATTAAAACCATCATTGTTTGGAGTGATGGCTTCTGCTATGTAAACCTGGAAGTTAGAGGCAATATCTACCATTGTACTATCCATACACCCTAAACTATCATAGACGTTTAGCTGATATTGACCAGGGCTGATGTAAAATAAATTAGGCCCATCATCCAAATCACCAAAACCATCTAAATCCCAATCATAAACATAAGGGGGTGTACCACCTATGGTGTTAGTGAAAATTGCCGCATCATTTCCATACTGTACGTCAACTATGCCTACACTATCAATACTAGGTAATGGTGCAATTGCTACAAAAATGGAATCAGTATTGATACACCCGTTAGTATCCACACCTTGAACAAAATAGGTCATATCTATTGTTGGTGAAAAATATACACCATCTACAACTCCTTGACTCCATGCATAAGTTGAAGCACCGCTACCTTCCAACATCAGTTCGTCACCATCACAAATGACTAATGAATCAACACCCGCATCAACCAGCGGTAAATTATAGATGGTTACCATCACTGTATCGTAATTTACGCATCCATTCGTGTCTTGTGCAGTAAGGACATATTCCAGGGTAGAGTCAGGGAAGAAATATACACTATCTAACACGTTATTTGACCAAGAAATATTTGATCCTTGACCTATTAGTATTACACTATCCTCTAGACATATTTCTTGATCAAACCCAGCAAGTACAAAAGGAATATGAACCGTAATTTCCAATGTGTCTACGTTGGTACATCCATTATTATCCCGACCAGTAACCATTAAAGTAGAGCTACTATCGGGTGCGAAATAATTGCCGTTTAAAATTCCATTAGACCAACTGTATAAACTCGTACCTGTTGCTTGTACTAAAACTGAATCATAAATACAAATTGCAGTATCTGCACCTGCATAGACAGCTGGAAGAGCATTGACCACTATAAAAATGGAGTCAGAATTAATACATCCGTTACTGTCTTGACCAGTAACAAATAAAGTTTGATTGGAATCGATAAATTCATAATTCCCATTTAAAACACCGCTACTCCATTGATAGGATACAGCACCTGTTGCCAAAAACAAGAGACTATCCCCCTCGCATATAGAGGTGTCTACTCCTGCATTTACATTAGGTAAATTATGTACAGTAATGTACACCGAATCTGAATTTATGCAGCCATTAAAAGTATATCCTTCAACCACATAATAGCTAGAAGACGTAGGGACAAATGGCACACCATCTGCCAATAAATCATAGGAGTTAGACCATATGTAAAAGTCTGCACCAGATCCGCTAAGAGTAATAGAATCAAATTGGCAAACAGCCGTATCTATACCTGTATACACATCTACTAATTGAGGTACATTGAGCAATAAGGTATCATAATTAACACATGCGTTAGAGTCTGTAAGTTTGACTACAAAAGTCATAGATGAGTCAGCTACCAATGATTGACCATTAGGGAAAATATTATTCCATGACATAGCTCCATTACCTTGAGCATTTAGCGTAAATGAATCTCCAATACATAAGTCCAAATCCAAACCAGCATAAACCATTGGCAAGCTATTTACCCTGATTTCTATCATTTCAATGCTATCACAACCAGTTGTACTTGTTAAGGTATCTACTAATGTGGTATCTGAATAATAAGGATTATTCTTCCATTTTACCATGTCACAACCAACTAGTAATTCATACCAGGTGATAGATTGATTTATATCAAGATAAGCCTCTACTACACTATCACATCCGTTAACGGTTTGTAGAGTTTGATAATATGTCCCTGAAGTATAATAATATGCTCTATTCCAGAAAATGCTATCGCAACCGTATAATGTATCTGTAATAGAGTAAGAATTATTAATTGAGATGATCATATTTACTATACTATCACAACCTAACATCGTTTGTAAAGTGTCAACATATAATCCGCTAGTATAATACGTTTCCCCATTCCACATCGCACTATCACATGCCATCATACTATCCGCAGTATATATACTGTAATTAATCGTTAAGTTAAGTATCGCAATACTATCACACCCATCTATATTCAACAACGTATCTACATAAATTCCACTTGTGTCATAGACAATTCCATTCCAAACGAATGTATCACAAGTCACTACTGTATCATAACCCTCATTGGCGTAATGAATCACCATATCCATCGTTACCACACTATCACAACCCATCATAGTCTGTAAGGTGTCTGTGTAGATGCCACTAGTATAATACATGTTTCCATTCCACATCGCACTATCACAGGACACCATGTTATCCGCTATGGAAGCGCTATAGTGTATATCCATGTACATCGTAACTACACTATCACAACCTGATAACGTTTGTAACGTGTCTACATATATTCCGCTGGTATAATACATCTCTCCATTCCACATGGCACTATCACATGCCATTATACTATCAGAATTAGATATACTGTAATTAATCGTTAAGTTAAGTATCGCAATACTATCACACCCATTTATATTTAACAACGTATCTACATAAATTCCATTTGTGTCATAGACAATTCCATTCCAAACGTATGTATCACAAGTCACTACTGTATCGTAACCCTCATTGGCGTAATGAATCACCATATCCATCGTCACCACACTATCACAACCAGCTATCGTCTGTATTGTATCTATATAGACACCACTAGTGTAATACATATTACCGTTCCACATGGCACTATCGCATGACACCATATTGTCATTAGTTGAGATGGCATTGTTGATTTTCATATCCATTGTTATAATGCTATCACATCCAGCAACAGTTTGTAGTGTGTCTACATAGGTGCCACTAGTATAATACATCAGCCCGTTCCAAACCGCACTATCACATGCTATTAAACTATCATTGGTGTGAGATGTATAATTAATGGTTAAGCTAAGGGTTACTACACTATCACAGCCCGTTGCATTGACCAATGTGTCAATATAGGTACCACTAGAGTCATAAAAGTTGCCATTCCAAATCAAATTATCACATGCTATAATAGAATCATATCCTGCTGATGCGTAATGTATTGTTAAGTCCATCGTCACTATACTATCACAACCAGCTATCGTTTGTAGGGTGTCTATATAAATGCCGCTACTATCATACACCTTGCCGTTCCAAATGGCACTATCACAAGCTATCATGCTGTCTATTGTATAAGATGAATAATTTACCGTTAACAGCAGTAACTCAATGCTGTCGCAGCCTTGTTCGGTAAAAAAGGTGTCTCTGTAAACTCCACTAGAAGTAAGCCATTTTCCATTCCATAATGCACTATCACACACCATCATTGTATCAGATCTTGAACTAGATTGATTTACCTTAACATAGGTGGTAACTATACTGTCACAGCCAAATGTAGACTGAAGCGTGTCGATGAAAGTATTGGTGGAATAATGAGCGACTCCATTCCATGTAATGCTATCACAAACTTCTATACTATCCATAGAAGTTAATGAAGGATTAATGTAAATAGCCATGTTAATTAAGCTATCGCAACCAAAAATAGTTTGCAGAGTATCTTGGTAGTCACCAGAATTGGTATATGTTTGATTATTCCACTGCACACTATCGCATGCCCATATGGTGTCATACATGGTGTACCCATAATTAATAGTCAAATCAAGGGTTACCAAACTATCGCAACCTCCTATGGTTTGCAAGGTGTCATAATACGTTCCAGAAGTAAAATAAACGTTGCCATTCCATTCGTAAAAATTACAACTAACTGCGCTATCTGATGAATCTGTCGAGTAATGGATGGTTAGGTCCATGGTAATAATGCTATCGCATCCGGCTATTGTTTGTAACGTATCTACATATATCCCACTGCTGTCATATGCGTTACCATTCCAAATAGCACTATCACAAGCTATCATAATTTCTGTTGTATAAGTCGTGTAATTAATAGTTAAGCTTAATGTTACTATACTATCGCATCCTGTTGCGTTGATGAGGGTATCCATGTAAATTCCACTAGAATCATACACGTTGCTATTCCAAATGAAACTATCACACGAGATAATAGATTCATAACCTGCTGATGCATAATTTACAGTTAGGTCCATCGTCACTATACTATCACAACCAGCTATCGTTTTTAAGGTATCTACATAAATACCGCTGCTATCATACACATTACCACTCCAAATAGCACTATCGCAAGCAATCATATTATCTGTAGTGTAGGACGTATAGTTAATGGTTAAGTCCATTGTAACAATACTATCACAGCCAACTATTGTTTGTAGCGTATCTACATATATTCCAGTACTATAATAGACGTTTCCATTCCAAATGGCACTATCGCAAGCTACCATGCTATCCGTTGTATAAATCGTGTAATTAATTGTTAGGCTTAATGTTACTACACTATCGCAGCCTGTTGCGTTGATGAGGGTATCCATGTAAATTCCACTAGAATCATACACGTTGCCATTCCAAATCAAACTATCACATGCGATTATGGAATCAAAACCAACCGATGCATAATTTACTGTTAAGTTCATCGTCACTATACTATCACAACCAGCTATCGTTTGTAAGGTATCTACATAAATACCACTGGTGTAATACATGTTTCCGTTCCACATCGCACTATCACAGGACACCATATTATCATCAGTAGAAACCGCATTATTGATTGTCATATCCATAGTGATTATGCTGTCACATCCTTCATCAGTCTGCAGTGTATCTATGTAGACACCACTCGTGTAATACATATTGCCGTTCCACACGGCACTATCGCATGACACCATACTATCAGTAGTAAAGGAGGTGTAATTTACCGTGAGCTCTAATGTAACTATGCTATCACATCCTACTGCATTAGATAATGAAGCTTGATAAGTTCCTGAAGAAGTGTACGTACTGCCGTTCCAGAAAACACTATCGCAGCTTACTATGGTATCAGAGCCTGTGGAAGCATAATGAACTGTCATATCCATAGTGACAATGCTATCACATCCTAAAGTAGTTTGCAGAGTATCTACATAAATACCACTTGTATAATACATGTTTCCGTTCCACATCGCACTATCACAGGACAGCATATTATCATCAGTAGAAACCGCATTATTGATTGTCATATCCATAGTGATTATGCTGTCACATCCTTCATCAGTCTGCAGTGTATCTATGTAGACACCACTCGTGTAATACATATTGCCGTTCCACACGGCACTATCGCATGACACCATATTATCATTAGTTGAAATGGCATAATTGATTTTTATATCCATGGTGATAATGCTATCACATCCTGCAACGGTTTGTAGTGTATCTACGTATATACCACTGGTGTAATACCTATTTCCATTCCAAATAGCACTATCACATGACACCATACTGTCATTAACAAAAGAGGTATTATTAATCGTCAAGTTTAGGGTAACTACACTGTCACAACCCTGAACTGTTTGTAATGTATCTACGTACGTTCCACTACTTTCATATACATTTCCGTTCCAAATGGCACTATCACAAGCTACTAAACTATCCACACCTGTAATCAAATCAGGTTCAGAAATAACAGCCGTATCCAAAACAGTACATCCGTTGGCATCTGTTACAGTAACTATATAATCTCCAGCTGATAAATTATAAGCAGTATCCGAAGTTTGTCCATTACTCCATAAATAAGTGTAGGGTAAGGTACCTCCTGCAGCAGTTACATACGTTTGACCATCGCTGCCTCCGTTACAAGTTACATTAAATAATTGAAGGTCATTTTTATCCACCTGCATAGCAAATCTAACCGTGTAGTTATTATCCTCATCATTCCAAGTATGTGCACCTTGGAAGTGGCCATAATGCTCTGTTCCTCCAGCAACATTATTTGGTTCTCCGATCGCCCAATTTGTATAGTTAGCTAATGTGCCGTCAACCCATTTCCATCCTCCAGCTGGTTCACTATAATTAGGGTCATTTAAATCTTGATACAATCCAATCCAAGAGTTACCAGGAAGAATGGAACTGTAGTAATTTTGATCATTAGAATCTTTTATCACCAATAAATCTCCTCCGTTAGAAAGGCAGAGTTGTCTGGCATCAGTCCAATTTAGTTGTAGAGAAGTGGTGAAATAGATGAAATGGTTTTGGTATTCGCCTATGTAGGTAAAGTCATTGAATTGTGGCGGCTCTTGAGTAGTAGCTGAAAGCAAGGTGGGTTCAACTATATGAATTGAATCCATCACTTCGCAATTAATTGCATCTGTTATGGTCACAAAATAGGTGCCTTCCGATAAGTTAGTAGCCGTATCCGTTGTTTGTACATTTGAGTCATCCCATAAATAAGAATATGGTCCTACTCCACCTGTAACTATAGCGGAAGCCGTCCCATCTGCTAAACCATAACATGATATGTTTGTCGAATCCGTGGTTACAGTTAGTGGAGTTGCTATAGTAACGTAAATAGAGTCTTGACTACTACAACCATCTGAGTTGGTTATCGTGACTACATAATTACCAGTAGATGAAGCATTCAGTACTTGATCATTGCTACCATCACTCCATGAGTAAATGTAACCTGCTCCTGCGTCAAGGTCCACAGACGTGTTGTAGCAAAGTGTAGTGTCATTTCCTAAATCTAAGCTTGGAGAGGTTTGTATGGTCAAATTCAGTGTGACTACACTATCACAACCCGTAGTTGTTTGTAAAGTTTCCGTATACATTCCTGTTGATGTATACGTATTCCCATACCATACTATGCTGTCACAAGCCGTGGCTGTGGTGTCTCCAGTTGTAGAATTATTTATCGTTAAGTTCAAAGTTACTACGCTGTCGCAACCTGAAGTTGTTTGTAATGTCTCTGAATATATCCCTGTTGATGTATACGTATTTCCGTACCATACTAAACTATCGCAAGCTGTAGCTGTGGTATCTCCAGTTGTAGAATTATTTATCGTTAAGTGTAGCGTCACTATACTATCACAACCCGCAGTTGTTTGCAAAGACTCTGAATAAGTCCCTGTTGAAGTATATGTATTTCCATACCATAGTAAACTATCACAAGCCGCGACTATGGTATCGATAAGAGCAGAATTATTAATTGTCAAATTCAATGTTACGATACTGTCACAGCCGTTTATCGTTTGTAATATCTCTGTGTATGATCCAGTTGATGTGTATGAATTGCCGTACCAAACTAAGCTGTCACAGGCTATGGCTGTGGTATCTCCAGTCGCAGAATTGTTAATCGTTAGGTTCAATGTCACTACGCTGTCACAGCCGTTAGCAGCCACTAAAGTATGGGTAGCTGTATTGTTACTTGCAGTATAAATATTTCCATCTATCCAAGTATAGTTATCACAAGCAGTGATGGAATCTAGCCCAGTAATTAAGTTTGGCTCAGAAATAGTAGCTGTGTCTTTAGCACTACATCCATTGGCATCGGTTACCGTTACAATGTAATCACCAGCAGCTAAATTATAAGCAGTATCAGTTGTTTGTGCATTGACATCGTCCCATAAATAACTGTAAGGTGAAGTTCCACCAGCTGCGGTAACGTAAGTACTTCCATCATTCCCACCGTAACAAGAAGTACTTAAACTATTCATGGAATTAATATCTATAGCCATTATAAATGGAAGCGGAGAATGATAATCATCCCAGAATCCAATTCCACCATAATTAAAGCATCCGAAGTCTTGTCCTCCTGGGGCCCCGTCATTTGGCTCATTAGCTGCCCAATTACTGTAAGAAAGAGATGTTCCATCAATCCATTTCCATCCACCAAAAGGTTCTGAATAATTAGGGTTGTTTACGTCCTGATAAAATCCTATCCAACATACTGACGTAGTTACACTTGTAAAATAAGCATTATCATCTGCATTTCTAATAATAACTAAATCTCCATTATTGGCATGTGCCTTAGCTCTAGCATCTGTCCAAGATAGTGATGCAGCATGATAATAAATATATTGGTTATTGTATACTCCAGCAAAAGTAAAATCTGGAATGTTTTCTGGCTCAAGAACTGATGCTGTCAACAAAGTTGGCTCTGCAATAGAAATACTGCCGGTTGTTCCACAATTATTATTATCTGTTACAGAAACAGTATATGTTCCTGAGCTTAAGTTACTAGCCGTATCCGTTGTTTGTACATTTGAGTCATCCCATAAATAAGAATATGGTCCTACTCCACCTGTAACTATAGCGGAAGCCGTCCCATCTGCTAAACCATAACATGATATGTTTGTCGAATCCGTGGTTACAGTTAGTGGAGTTGCTATAGTAACGTAAATAGAGTCTTGACTACTACAACCATCTGAGTTGGTTATCGTGACTACATAATTACCAGTAGATGAAGCATTCAGTACTTGATCATTGCTACCATCACTCCATGAGTAAATGTAACCTGCTCCTGCGTCAAGGTCCACAGACGTGTTGTAGCAAAGTGTAGTGTCATTTCCTAAATCTAAGCTTGGAGAGGTTTGTATGGTCAAATTCAGTGTGACTACACTATCACAACCCGTAGTTGTTTGTAAAGTTTCCGTATACATTCCTG
>CACAYQ010000037.1 GCA_902536695.1 uncultured Bacteroidota bacterium
TCGCATAGCGGTTGAGGATAACTTAAAGCTTATGGCGTGCAACGAGGAATTTAATTTACCTATTCCTTCTTATACAGTAAATACACTTGCTTACCTAAAAGAAAAATTCAATACCCACGAATTTCATTTGATTATGGGTGAAGATAATTTAAGGTCTTTTCACAAGTGGAAAAACCAGGATGAAATATTAAATAATCACAAGATATACGTATATCCAAGAGTTTTAACAGAGCAAGAAATAGAAGATAACTCTAATGAATGTTCTTCATTTAATCATGTGAATGTGATAAGATGTGAAGCCCCTGTAATGAAAATATCATCTAGCTACATTAGAAAAGCCATTAAAAATAAAAAAGACGTTCGTTATTTATTAACTTCTGATGTACATAAATACATAGAGGAAATGAACTTTTACAAATAATTTACGTTAGAAATATCACATAAATAGCGTACAGTACAGGAAGTACAAATAAAATAAATAGAGAAAAACCAAATGCTCTAAACAGAAAAAAAGGAAGGTAACACATCAAATCAATCCAAAATTCTTTATTTGTGTCGAATACCCACCACACAGCCGCAGGTGGAAAAATCAAACAGAGCAGCAACAATGCAAAATCGGTTATTTCTTCTAATTTATTTACCGGTTTAGCATTAGTTGAGGAGGCAATAGCTGAGAATTTAGCTAATTCCTTTTCAACACGATTTTGAACTTTTTTAGTTATTGTGTTTATTATCTTACGCTTAGCTTTAATGCGCTTAACTTCTTTTTGCTCATTTAATCGATGATTTGCCGATTGACTAAGAAGAATTGAATTTTCATTATTTAATCTATTTTCAGTATTAGATCTTTCTTCAGTAGAATACAGTTTTTCTTGTTTATTAGAATTAGATTTTTTTGATTCTATTTTAGCAATACTAGAAAATGATTGTACTACATCTTCAGATGAAGGTACTTGAGTCCTATGAGAAAACCTTTGAGCTTTTAAAAAATCAAATGGCTTTCCGTAATTAGTATAATGCCAAGTAGTACAGGAATTTAGGGAAATAATAAAAATGAGAAGGGATAAATATTTTTGGTGTTGCATGGTTGAACTTTTCATCTATTTTTGCCAAAATAACTGCAAAAAACAGTTTTATTTAGAATTATGATAAATAGTTATGAATAAATCATTTTTTAAAATAATTTCGTGCGTTTCAATCTCATTATGCGCAATTATAATCATTGCCCTATTCGCTGCACTTAAAACAGCTGAATATAGATTAGAAAAAATAAGTCAAATCGTAGATGATATTGCTATTCAGCACATAATTACTGAAGTAGCAGTAAAAGATACAATTCCATTAAACTCAGACATAAATGTTACCGAAGAAATAGAAGTAAATATTGATCTTAATTTAAAAACAACCATACCTCTTCAAGTAGAAATCCCTGTTGATCAAAGTTTACTTGTTCCCTTTGAATTAGGTGTACTTGACTTCATCACTATTGACACCTTAATTGAGGTAACTAAAAATGTAAATATTATTGTTGATGACACTATACCACTTGATCAGAAAGTTAATGTTTCTGTTTTTGGAGGTAAAGGTTTTGGGATGCCCATAAGAGGCAATATACCCGTAGATCAAAAACTAAATATTGGTTTTGATGAACTATTGCCTGTAAAAAGTACTGTGCCTGTAGACCTGCTTATTATTGACACGCTACCTGTAGGATTATCACTGCGGATCCCTGTAGATTTGGATGTTCCTGTACAAATCCCTATAAAAACTAAGGCTAAAATTTCATTCAACGGACCTTTACCAGTAGATGCATCCGTTCCTATAGAGCTGGCTATACCTGTAGATATACCGCTTGAACACACATCTCTCTCTTCCTATTTTAAAAAATTGGGAATTAGCCTTCGAAACTTGCCTAAATTACAGGAGGACAGTGAATAGATTAGTTATTGATTATATCAAATAACTCATCTAATTTAGGAATGAGAACTACTTCAATTCTTCTATTCTTGGCTTTGTTGTCTACATCAACTGGTATAAACTCGCTTCTTCCGGCAGCACTAATGTTAACTGGGTCCATTTTGCTATGCTTTAACATGATTTTCACTACAGAAGTTGCTCTTAAAACACTCAATTCCCAATTGTCAGCAGGATGAGAACTGGAATTCATTTTATCCGAATCCGTGTGACCTTCCACCAGAATTTCAAGTTCATTTTGATCTTCAAGTACTTTGGCTAATTCTTTCAATGCTTTAACCCCCTCCGCATCTACCTTAGTGCTCCCAGAAGCAAATAATAATTTAGCATCCATACTCACATACACCTTACCATCTTTCTGTTCAACCGTAAGACCTTTATCTTTAAATCCGAGAAGCGCTTTAGCTACTTTATCTTTAAGTGCCTTAACAATAGCGTCTTTATTAGCAATTATTTCTTCTAACTCATTAACCCTCTTTTCTCTTTTTTGAAGTTCAATAGACATGTTCTCTAAATCTATTTTTTTGGCATTTAGATCCAATTCCAATGATCTTAATTCATCTTCCATCTTTAATAATTCCAACTTTCTTTTTTCAAGGTCTGCTAAAAGGCGTTGCTTTTCTAATGTTTGTCCTTTTTGAAGAATTTCTAATTGTTCCTGAATTCGTTGATTTAGCAAATCAATTTTATCATACTGCTTTTCTTTCATTCTAAGTGATTTCCCAAGCAGAGTAGTATCTTTTTTTAATCTTTTGTTAGCTTCAAATAATTGATCATTATTTGAGGTTAGTTCCACATTTTCTGTCTCAAGTTCAGTTTTCAATGTTTTTAACGTTTTTAACTCTTTTGCACAGATTTCTTGCTTTTCAGCTACTTCTTCAAATTTCCTTGCTGGAACACAATTTTGAAATAAGGTAGAAAATATAAGAAGCGATGGAATTAAATAGATTGACTTCATAATGACTTTTATACGTTTTGTACAAAAATGAAACCAAAAAACCAATGTTAACTTAAAACATCAGATATTTTTAAACACTACTTTATTAAAATCATTTTTTAGAAAGGAATACTCTAGTGAAATCTCTATATTCCATACTGTTAATTGGAAGGGCATGAACATTACTTTGAATTAAGCGGATATTATGTCCATAATAAATTGGAAGTAGAGCGGCATCAGCAATTAAAGCACTATCTGCTTGTAGATAATAGTAAATTGCCGAATCTTGTTCAATGGCATGAATACCCTTATCATAACAAGCATCGAAAAAGTCATTTTTATACCTAGGGAAATTTGTATAAGAGGGTAAGATGATTGCATCTCCATCCTCATCATATTCAGTTTCAGGAACTACTCTACCATTAAAAATTTGAAGAAAATTTTGAGGGTCAGGATAATCTGCTAACCATGTCACACCGAAAAAATCAGATTTTGCATTCGTAAATTTGTCAATCAGAACAGATAAAGAATAATAGTTAATCTTAATATTAATGCCTAGATTATCAAATAGCATTTTTTGGATAGCTTCTGCGACAATTATATTTAAGTAATTGCTTTCGCTTATATCTAGTTCCATTTCAGGGAATCCTTTACCGTCTTTAAACCCTGCCTCCGTCATTAAACTTCTAGCCAATTCAGGATCATAAGAAAACCCCTTTACCAAGGTATGATCATATTCACCAAGACTGGGCACAAATCCATATATTGCGGGTTCAGATTCACCTTTTAAAATGTATTTCACTATTTTCTCCCTGTCTATGGAAAGGTTAAAAGCTTTTCTAATTCGGATATCTTGGAAAATAGGATTTAACATATTAAAACAATAGAAAACGGAGCTCAATCCATTATCCCTATTACTTTGTAATTTAAATTCTGTGTTACCACCTGCTTTAGCAGAATCTAACGTCACTAAAACTGCTTTGAGCTCTTCAACTGGAAGTTGATAAACCATATCTAGGTTTCCTTTTTTAAAATTAGTGAGTTCGATTTTTTTATTGTTGTTAAATGAAATTTTGACTACATCTAAATATGGAAGGTTATTTCCGTGTTCATCAACATCCCAATATTTATCGTTTTTAACCATTCTTATTTCTACATCTTCATTTACATCTTTATTTTTTAGAACGAAAGGACCTGTACCAACAGCATGAGCTCTCATCTCTTTACCATACATTTCATAGGCTTCTTTTGGATATATAGCACAACATGCTTGGGTTAAAATTTTCAAAAAATAGGAATAAGAAGATATCAACTCAATCTGTAGAGTTCGATCGTCTACAACCCTTATACCTTCAACTCCGCCTTCTACTATTTGTGAATTAGATGTGGAATTGTAGTGTTCTTTAGCGCCATTTACAATACCAGTTAGATAACTTGATGTTCTATTGCCATCTATAGCTGAACACAATTGATCAAAGCAATACTTTACGTCTTTTGCATTTAACATCCTCCCCACACCATTTTCAAAACATGGGTCATCGTGAAAGAAAATACTATCTCTCAAAATGAATGTGTAAAGACGTCCAGAATCAGAAATTGAATAAGTTTCTGCTAACAAAGGTTTAACTTTTAATGTTCGTTGGTCTAAGCCTACTAATCCCTGATAAACTTGTAGTGCTATCCTACTTGAAATAGCGTGATTAATTGAAGGGGGAAATAAACTTTTAAATGAATTGGTTTCATTAGTTCTAAAAACACCTCCCTGGAAAATTTTAAACTTCTTATCTCCTTCATTATAGTAGCCTTTAGCATCTCTAATTGAACCAAATTGACTATCAAGATTTGTTTTTTTTTGCCCACATGTAACACATAAAAGCGCAATTAAAATCGGATATACAAATTTTGTATTACTCATAAATGAAGTTAATTGACAAATATAACGAATTTATATTCTTTTAATTTGAATGATTTAATCATCAAATTAAAAAACAATTCTAATTAAATTGCGTTGTAAAAGAGGCCACACAAAATGAATGGTTAATCAAATACGCTACTTATTTCTATTACTGCTATTTACACTCACAATAAAAGGGGTTAATCAGGAGATTATGCCTTCTAAAATCAAAAAAATAGTTCTGGCAAAAGAAGATAGTATTGTTTTTGACACCAGTTCTATCCTTATAAATGGTTTTGAAATTCAATATAAAGATGGATCCCATGTCTTAAAAGAAAATTATAAACTTAATGCTTTAAAAGCCACTCTTTATTTCTACAACCTGCCGAAAGACACAATAGAAATAAGTTATTATCACTTTCCTTTAAATTTTAAGAGCAAATTTTATATACACGATTACAGTCTCAATCAACCATTAGAATATGACGGCTATAAACCAATTCCTGTCTATTCTTACAATGAAAATCAAAGCCTAATTAATCAATCTTCTCTTCAAAAAAGCGGTGCTATTTCCAGAGGAATGATGGTTGGCAATAATCAAAATTTCTCACTAAACTCTAACTTAAATCTGCAGTTATCTGGCAACATTTCTCCCGGAATAAAAATATTAGCTTCTGTAACTGACGACAATATTCCTATTCAACCGGAAGGAAATACACAAAAGCTACAAGATTTTGATCAAGTATTTGTACAGGTTATGAGTGATGATTGGAAGATAAAAACTGGAGATTTTTGGATAAAAAGCAAAGACAGTTACTTCCTTAAGTATCATAAGAGAGGGCAAGGCATTTACTATTATTCCAATAAGTCCAAAGATGGTCTAACAGTAGAAACTGAAAATAGTGCCTCTCTTAGTAAAGGGAAATTTGCCAGAAATGAAATTCAAGGTATTGAAGGAAGTCAAGGACCATACAGGCTAAATGGAAATGAAAATGAAAGCTTCATCATAATTTTAAGTGGAACTGAAAATGTCTATATAGATGGTGACCTACTCCAAAGAGGGCAAAACTTCGATTACACTATTGACTACAATACCGCAGAAATTACCTTTACTGCAAATCACCTAATAAACAAGGATAAACGAATAATTGTTGAATTTCAATACAGCGATAAAAATTACGCTAGATCGCTATTGCAAAGCAGAACATCGTTTAAAAAAGAAAAAAGTTCATTTTTTATACATGCATACGGGGAGCAAGACAGTAAAAATCAGCCACTTCAGCAAAACATAAATGAACAAGACAGGCAAGTGCTTCAACAGATTGGTGACGATTTAGAATTAGCTCTTAGTTCAGGGATTGATAGTACTTCTTTCAATGAAAATGTAAACATGTACAAAAAAGTAGACTCTTTGGGCTATGAAGTGTATGTATATTCTATAAATCCAGACTCTGCAAAGTATCAAGTTGTATTTAGTGAGGTGTCCAATGGAAATGGAGATTATATTATTAAAGATTACAATGCATTAGGAAAAGTTTATGAGTGGGTATCCCCTGACACCATACCTTTTGTAGGAATTGTCAGGCAAGGTGATTATGAACCTGTGAAAAAATTAATTACCCCTAAAAAAAGACAAGTTATAAGCATAGGAGGACATAAGAAATTTGAAAAAATCAAAATAAACTATGAATTAACCACATCTAATTTGGATTTAAATACATTCTCATCAATAGGTAACAAAGACAATATTGGTCTGGCAGGAATTTTTCAAATTAACACTTCCAAAAAATTGGGTTCTAACTGGGCGCTAGATCATAATTCATCAGTTGAATTAGTTCAGCATAAATTCAATAGGATTGAACGTTTTAGAGCGGTAGAGTTTGAAAGAAATTGGAATGTGCTCGATGTTGTTTCACAAGAAGATCAACTTTTAGGTAAAAGCCATCTTAACTTAGTTCATAATAAAAACGGAAAATTTAGTTACACCTTTAATACTTTTCTTTTAAAGGACACCTTCTCAGGGCTGAAGAACGATATTGAACTCAAATGGAATAAAAATATTTATGCCGATGTGAAGGGAAGTTTACTCGAAACAAAAGGCCTAAAAAATTCAAGATTTCTGAGGCATTTCTCGAATATATATATACCAATCCATAAATTTAAACTTGGCTTTAAGGATATTAATGAAGAAAACCAATTTTTTGAAGGAGATACATTAAGTCAGGCTAGTTATCGATTTTATGATTGGAAAGTTTATCTAGAAAAAGGAGATTCTTCATCTAATAAATTACAGTTTTATTACCAAGAAAGATACGATTGGTTTCAAAAGAGAGCAAATTTAGTAAAAGCCACTCATGCCGTTAGTCCTGGGATTCTAGTTGATTTAAAAAACAATGAAAAGTTCAAATTAAAATACAATTTAGCCCTAAGATCCCTCACCATAACAGACACTACATTAACTAATATTGCACCAGAAAATTCATTAACAAGTAGAATTAATTATCAGTTAAAACTGCTTAAAGGAGGCATATATACAAACTCATTCTTAGAACTTGGTTCAGGACTAGAACTTCAAAAAGAATTTATATACATAGAAGTACCTGCTGGACAAGGTGTGTATACTTGGATTGATTATAATGAAAATAACATTAAAGAACTCAACGAATTTGAGATTGCTATATTCAGTGATCAAGCATCTTATATAAAGGTATATACTCCGAATAATAATTATATTAAAATCTATCAATTCCAATATAATCAGAACCTAAATATCAATTTTAAAAGGATTATTAAAGGAGAAAATGTAATTGGAAAGTTTCTAAGTAAATTCTATAATCAGACAGCCATAAACACCCAAAAGAAATTAAATGATCTAGAATTAAATACGCTAATAAACCCTTTTGTAAACGTGGATAATCCCATTATACAACAAATGTCAAATTCATTACGTAACAGTTTATTTTTCAATAGATCTAATCCAAAATATAGCATTGAATATACCAAGCAATTATTTGCCAATAAAATGCTTCTTATAAATGGGACAGATTTTAGATCAACTGCAAAGGAGCAGGTGAAACTAAGATGGAATCTTAATAAACTTTTTATGCTAAATTCTGAACTGAATTTTCATGCAAAACAAAATACATCAACTTACGCTAATTCTAGAAATTTCTTCATCATTGAAAATGAAAATAAACATCAATTGTCATATCAACCAAACACGTTGTTTAGAATAGGAATTGAGGGGCGTTATAACGAAAAAATAAATGATGAAAATTTTGGAAATGAAAAGGCTTATCTGACCCAAATAGGCATTAACCTTAGGAAAAGTAAAAAAACAAGCGGTCTTATTAATGCTGCTTTTAATGTTGTGAATATAAATTATAATGGAAATAGTAACAGTACCATTGGATATGAGATGTTAGAGGGATTACAGCCTGGCACTAACTTTACTTGGCAACTTAATTTACAACGAAAAATGGCCAACAATATTCAACTCACATTAAATTACAATGGAAGAAAGTCGAGTGAAGTTAAAACCATTCATACGGGTGGAATACAATTGAGGGCCTTTTTCTAATCCAACTTTAACACCGCTAAAAAGGCCTCTTGAGGAACCTCAACCCTACCTACTTGTCTCATTCTCTTTTTACCTGCTTTTTGCTTTTCAAGCAGCTTTCTTTTTCGAGTGATATCTCCACCATAACATTTGGCAGTCACATCTTTTCGCAGGGCCTTTATCGTTTCCCGAGCTACAATTTTTGCACCAATTGCTGCTTGTACAGGGATTTCAAACTGTTGTCTTGGAATTAACTCTTTTAACTTAAGACATATTTTTTTACCCAGCGTAAACGCATTACTCCGGTGTACCAGTGCAGAAAGTGCATCAACTTGCTCTGCATTTAAAAGTATATCTAGCTTTATTAAATCGGATTTTCTATAGTCAGTTGGGGCATAATCAAAGGATGCGTACCCTCTACTAACCGATTTTAACCGATCATAAAAATCAAATACAATTTCTGAAAGTGGCATTAAAAAAGAAAGTTCTACTCTATCTTGAGTTAAATATACTTGATTAGTAAGCTCACCTCTTTTTTCAATACACAGATTCATCACAGCTCCAACAAATTCAGATTTAGTAATTACTTGAGACTTTATGTAGGGCTCTTCAATCCAATCCACCTTAGAAGGATCGGGAAGCTCGGAAGGATTGTTTACAATAATTTCCTCCAAATCCCTTTTCATATAAATTCGATAAGAAACATTGGGTACCGTTGTAATCACGGTCATGTTAAATTCTCTTTCGAGCCGTTCCTGGATTATCTCCATGTGTAACATGCCTAGGAATCCACACCTAAAACCAAATCCTAAGGCTGCAGATGATTCTGGTTCAAACACCAAAGAAGCATCATTTAATTGCAACTTCTCCATAGATGCTCTAAGCTCTTCATAATCTTCAGTGTCAACGGGGTAAATCCCTGCAAAAACCATAGGTTTTACGTCCTCAAAACCTTTAATTGCATCATTACATGGATTTGAAATTGAAGTTATCGTATCACCGACCTTTACTTCATTGGCCTTTTTTATTCCACTAATGATGTATCCAACGTCCCCAGATACCAATTCTTTTTTTGGATCTAAATCCATCTTTAAAACCCCTATCTCATCTGCATCGTAAGTTTTTCCTGTATTGAAAAACTTTACTTGTTGCCCTTTTTTAATCATACCATTAAAAACCCTAAAATAAGCAATGATTCCTCTAAAAGGGTTGAAAACAGAATCAAATATCATGGCTTCTAATGGTGCCTCGTCTGTACCTTTTGGAGATGGAATTTTGTCTATTATAGCTCTTAGTATATTGTCTACTCCAAGTCCTGTTTTTCCACTTGCCTGAATCACATCATCAGCAGAACAACCAATTAGGTCAATAATTTGATCGGTAACTTCTTCAGGCATAGCACCAGGGAGATCCATTTTATTTAAAACAGGTATAATTTCTAAGTCATTATCTATCGCTAAATATAAATTTGAAATCGTTTGCGCTTCAATACCTTGAGAAGCATCAACAATTAACAAGGCTCCTTCACAAGCTGCAATAGATCTTGAAACTTCGTAAGAAAAATCAACGTGACCTGGGGTATCAATTAAATTCAACTTATAAGCTTCACCATTAAAATGATAATCCATTTGTATGGCATGACTTTTAATGGTAATTCCCCTTTCTCTTTCCAAATCCATATTATCAAGAGCTTGATCTTTCATTTCACGATCTGAAATTGTCCCAGTAGTTTGAAGCAACCTATCTGCAAGGGTACTTTTTCCATGGTCGATATGGGCTATGATACAAAAGTTTCGAATATTTTTCATCAGCACAAATGTAGTACAATATGTAATTATAATAGACGGCTGTCTATTGAATATTTAGCAGCCTGTAACCTGAAATTTAAGTTTGTTTAACAAACAATAACCTTTTTGATTCATATTCGTTTGTTATTGACTTTATTAACTTGTTAATTTGTCGATTTACACAATGAGGGTAACAGAATACATAGCCAATAGAAAGAAGACCATCTTCTCATTTGAAATTATACCACCACTCAAAGGAAAAGGCATTGAAGACCTATGCTCAGGAATAGATCCTTTAATGGAATTCAACCCCCCATTTATTAATGTAACGTATCATCGCGAAGAATATGATTACAAGAAAATGGGTAATGGATTATTAAAAAAAGTTTCTGTACGAAAAAGACCGGGAACTGTTGGGATATGTGCAGCTTTAATGAATAGGTATAAAGTCGATGCCATACCCCATATCATTTGTGGAGGATTCACCAAAGAAGAAACCGAAAGTGCACTTATTGATCTTAAGTTTCTTGGAGTGGATAACATCCTAGCCCTTCGCGGTGATCCCATGAAAAATGAATCCGCATTTGTACCTACTGAAGGCGGAAACGCTTATGCTCTTAACTTAATTGAGCAAATCAATGAAATGAATAATGGCCAATATCTTTACGAAGAAACCAAAAATAGCCCTTCTAATTTTTGTATTGGTACAGCAGGATACCCTGAAAAGCATTTTGAGGCTATGAATTTGTCAACTGACATGAAGCACCTCAAAAAGAAAGTAGATGCGGGTGCAGAATTTATTGTGACTCAACTTTTTTACGATAACGAAAAGTTTTTCGACTTTGTTAAAAAATGTCGTGAAATTGGGATTAAAGTTCCCATTATTCCAGGCATTAAACCCATTACTAACCTTAGACATTTGTCTTTTATTCCTAAATTCTTTCATGTTAATTTTCCAGAATCATTTTCAAATGAACTAGAAAAATGTAAAACCGATGAAGAAATAAAAAGAGTTGGTATTGAATGGACAACAGCACAATGTAAAGAGCTTGTAAAAGCAGATATCCCAGTTATTCACTTTTACACAATGGGGAGAGGAACTGCCGTTAAAAATATTGCTAAAGAAATATTTTAGTACTTCATTCTTTTCTATCTCTGTTAAATAATAATCTTAATTTTAACATTGAACTTTCTTCAATGATAAGCTTTAAGCATTTTGTATTGATTTTCATTTTTTTTCAAGGTGTGTTGTTCTTCGCACAGGAAAACACAAATGTCAAGGTAATTATAAAACTTAGGCCCATAGAAAATTTTAGAGGAAAACTAAAGAATTGTACTTCAAGTGTTTTCGAAAATAATGTTCTAGTTTCTAAAAAAATAATTCAAGGTCATAAGTTTAAATTCAAATTAGATTCTAAATCGATTTATAAAATTGTTTTTGAAAAAAAACCATATGTATCAAAGCATATCATAGTAAACTGCACAGGAATTCCGCCTAGAGGAAAATCAAAATTTAAATTAAAAGCTGATGTAAGTCTGTTCCGATACAAAAAGGAGTACGATACTTCATTTCTCGCTAAAGAGCCCATATCCGTGGGATATTATAACGAAATCAAAGAAGAAATGATTTGGGATTTTGAATATAACAGAAGCATGGTTGAGAAAATTATTCATACCATGACCAAAAAGTAACTTATCCTTTTGTAATATTCGCTGATAAGAACTCTCTATTCATTCTTGAAATGTTGTCGAGAGAAATACCCTTTGGACATTGAACTTCGCAGGCTCCAGTATTAGTACAATTTCCGAATCCCTCTTCATCCATTTTATTGACCATATTGAGCACCCTGTCTTTCGCTTCCACTTGTCCCTGAGGGAGTAATGCAAATTGAGATACTTTTGCAGAAACATACAGCATAGCAGAAGAATTTTTACAAGAAGCTACACATGCGCCACAACCAATACAAGTTGCCGCATCAAATGCCAAGTCTGCGTTATCTTTTGGGATAGGAATAGCATTAGCATCTTGTGTGTTTCCAGATGTATTTACAGAAATATATCCTCCTGCATGTTGTATTCTATCAAAAGCTGATCGATCAACAACTAAGTCTTTTACAACAGGAAAAGCATTTGCCCTAAATGGTTCAATATATATAGTATCACCATCTTTAAATTTTCTCATGTGAAGCTGGCAAGTTGTTACCCTTCGATCTGGGCCGTGTGCTTCACCGTTGATATAAAGAGAACACATACCACAAATCCCTTCCCTGCAATCATGATCAAAGGCTATAGGTTCTATTCCTTTATCAATAAGTTCTTCATTTAGCACATCTAACATTTCTAAGAACGACATGTGTTCAGAAACATTTTGAATTTCATAATCTACCATTGAACCCTTGTCATTGGCATCTTTTTGTCTCCAGATTTTAAGTTTTAAATTCATGATGAGTTTTATTTATATGATCTTTCTTTCACTTCAATATTGTCAAAAACCAATTCTTCTTTATGTAAAACGGCCTTTGAAGGTTCACCTTTATATTCCCAGGCTGAAACATAAGTATAGTCCTTGTCATTTCTCTTCGCTTCACCTTCAGGTGTTGCAAATTCCTCCCTAAAATGTCCGCCACAAGATTCATTTCTCTCTAAGGCGTCTTTTGCAAATAGTTCACCTAGCTCTAGAAAATCAGCAACCCTACCTGCTTTTTCCAATTCTTTGTTCATTTCATCTAGGCCTCCAGGAACATTTACATTTTTCCAAAAATCATCTCTAAGATTCTTAATATCTTCCATAGCTTTCTTAAGCCCTTCTTCAGTTCTTGCCATACCGCACTCGTCCCACATTATTTTTCCTAATTTTTTGTGGTAATAATCTACCGAATGTTTTCCGTTATTGTTTACTAGACTGTTTAACTGTTCCTTAACCTTACTTTCAGCCTCTTCGAATTCTTTTAATTCTGTAGATATCGGACCTGTTCTAATATCATCAGAAAGGTAATCCCCAATGGTGTAAGGTAATACAAAATATCCATCCGCTAACCCTTGCATTAAAGCAGAAGCACCTAGTCTGTTCGCTCCGTGATCGGAAAAATTAGCTTCACCAATGGCATATAACCCCGGAACAGATGTCATTAGATTGTAATCTACCCATATTCCACCCATAGTGTAATGAACAGCAGGATATATCATCATTGGTGTTTCATACGGATTTTCATCTACTATCTTTTCGTACATCTGAAATAAATTTCCGTATTTTGATTTCACAATTTCTTGACCTAGGTTTTTAACTAAGGATGTATCGTTTTCATCTAATCCTTTTAGTAACGCCTGTTCTTTTCCATATCGCATAATGGCTGAACTAAAATCAAGGAAAACCGCTTCCCCTGTTTGGTTTACTCCAAATCCCGCATCGCATCTTTCTTTTGCTGCCCTAGAGGCTACATCTCTTGGCACTAAATTACCAAATGCAGGGTACCTTCTTTCTAAATAGTAGTCTCTGTCTTCTTCAACGATGTCTGTTGCTTTAAGCGAACCATTTCGAAGCGACTCCACGTCTTTTTTATTTTTTGGAACCCAAATCCTACCGTCATTTCTTAATGACTCTGACATCAATGTGAGTTTAGACTGATACTCACCTGATCTAGGTATACATGTAGGATGAATTTGTGTATAGCATGGGTTTGCAAAATAAGCTCCTTTTTTATGCGCTTTCCAAGCTGCAGTCACATTACTTCCCATAGCATTGGTAGACAAAAAATAAACATTACCATAGCCTCCTGAAGCCAATACTACAGCATGTGCAGAATGTCTTTCTATTTCCCCAGTTGTTAGGTTTCTTGCAATAATTCCCCTGGCTTTTCCATCTACAATCACCACGTCCAACATTTCGTGACGGTTGTACATTTTTATCTTTCCCCTTGCAATTTGTCTATTCATAGCAGAGTAGGCACCAAGTAAAAGTTGTTGACCTGTTTGACCCTTTGCATAAAATGTTCTTGAAACCAATACTCCACCAAAAGATCTGTTGTCAAGTAATCCACCGTAATCTCTTGCAAATGGGACACCTTGAGCAACGCATTGGTCAATGATATTAGTAGATACCTCGGCTAATCTGTATACGTTTGCCTCTCTAGAACGGTAATCACCGCCTTTTACTGTGTCATAAAATAATCTGTAGGTTGAATCTCCGTCTCCTTGATAATTTTTTGCAGCATTTATCCCTCCTTGGGCAGCAATAGAATGGGCTCTTCTGGGGCTGTCTTGATAACAAAATGTTTTAACATTGTAACCGAGTTCAGCCAGCGTAGCTGAAGCTGAGCCACCAGCTAAACCAGTACCCACTACAATAACATCTATATTACGTTTATTGGCAGGATTTACTAGATCAATGCTGTCTTTGTAATTAGTCCATTTATTTTTTAAATCTCCATTTGGAACGCCAGAATTTAAATTTCCCATATTGTAATACTTAGTGCGATTGAGTTAAAAAGTGAAATAATGCAATAAATACAAATCCTAAAGGCACTGCAATTGCAAAAACATTTCCAAATTTATGCAGGGTTACTCTTTTTTTGCCATTTGTTAAACCCACACTTTGAAAAGATGATTTGAATCCATGTAATAGATGCAGTGATAAAAAGCCAAAAGCTAATACATAGGCTATAACTCTAGGTAAACTTTGGAATTCATGTTGAAGTTCGTGAAAGTAACGGAATGAACCGTCAGCCATCAATCCAGACATATCACCCACAATGTATTTAGTATTAATTTCTGGAATCCAAAAATCTATAAAATGAAGAGCAAGAAAAGCCAATACAGTAATGCCACTTATAATCATATTTCGTGACATCCAAGAAGAACTAGTTGAAGGATTTTTAAAGGCATAATCGGTAGTTCTAGCATTTCTGTTTTTTAATTCTAAAACAAATCCCATAACAAAATGGAATACCACAGCAAACATTAAAACAGGCTGTAATAAAAACTGAACTAATGGATTTGTCCCCATAAAATGTGAAGCTTCGTTGAATGCCTCAGCACTAATAACAGAAAGTAAATTAATAGTGAGATGTTGAGCTAAAAATAACATTAGAAAAAGTCCCGAAAGGGCCATCAGAATTTTGTATCCAACAGATGTGTAAAAGGTCGATTTACTCATAATGAAAATTCGAATTTATCGGCCAAAAATATACAAACATTATTTATGTTGATTAGTTAGTTTAATTATTTTTATTAATGGTTAAAACTTATCAAAGTTTAAATCTTTTAATTACAAAAAAAACACCAGTTGTAAAAGGCAAAGAATTTTGAACTTTTAGCTTGCACTTTTCATGAGAGAGTTATTTTTTGGTACAATGAGGCTATCTCTGATTCTCTATACTATTTCGGAAGTGATTTTCTAACCTACACCGTAGATGGTAAAGTGGTTGGAACACAGGATATAAATTCTTACTAGACAGTTACTCCTGATAATGGACAATCTGTAAGTATTACTGTAACTAAAGATTTAGGCTCCGATAAAACAAAGTCTATTAGTTGCTCTGTTGTTGTCGATTTAGGCGATGAAATTTGGGAAGGAAATCTTGAATTCACGAGAAATACATGCTGGGGTCATGAATTAATTTGCTAAAAATTTCTTTTTGATCTTATCCAAAATAATGCAAGCCATTTTCTCCTTAGATTCATGTGTCCAACCGGCAATGTGTGGAGTGAATATCACATTTTTACATTGAGATAAAGATTTAAATGTAGGGTCATCTATGTAGGAAAACCTTTCAAAGGATGGCGATTCCAATGCTAACACATCTAAGCATGCACCTTTGATTTTTTTGTTTTCTAATCCCTTTAAAAGATCTTCTAAAACAACAGATTGTCCTCTAGCCGTATTTATAAGAAAAAAAGATTTTTTAAAGGAATTAATAAATGTACTATTCACCAAGTTTTTAGTTTCTAGGCTAAGAGGTGTATGAAGACTGACAAAGTCTGCATTTTTGAAAATATAATTCATATTTACCTCCTTAACATATTGGTCAGTGAAATTAGATTTGTATTTATCATATGCGATCACTTCAACCTCAAAGCCCGATAGTCTTTTAGCCAATGCTTCACCCATAAATCCATAGCCAATTAAAGCAAAAACTTTCCCTTTTAATTCAATTCCTCT
>CACAYQ010000038.1 GCA_902536695.1 uncultured Bacteroidota bacterium
AGCAATTGAAGAATCAATCACTACATTAAAAATGGCGTCTTCAGTTACAGAAATAGCTAACGAATCTAGGTTATAACTGTTGTTGAAAAATTGTATGTCAGGATGGCTAGATGTAAGATTAGTTATAAGATTATTATGATCTGCATGACCACTGTTTTTTGTGGGTAGATAAATACTTAAAATTTCACCTGGGTCTAGTCGGCCATTATCATTACCAAATTGATCGTCTTCTACCCATAGCTCTGTAGCAATTGTATTGGGAGAGTTTACCTTCACATTAAAATAAGTGGACCAACTGTTATTTTGATTGTCTTCAATTATGGTTAGCAACTGAACTACCTCTTGATCAGGAGTGTTTTCTGCGACATTAAATTTAAATGCACCTGTATTTTGTATACTCTGACCTGCCTGGATAGAACCAAAATACGATGAATCTGTTAATACGGTTAAGTACGCATTTGAAGAACTTAAGTTAGCGTATACTCCAAAGGCATCTACGTTTCCAAAGTTTTTTAATGTAGCATCTACAGTATGCGTTTCTCCAAAATCTATACTTCCATTATAGTTGCCATAAACTTCGTTAAAAACATTGTTAGAATTTGAAATAAAAATCCCATTTGGAGGCATTATTTGTATGGATCCCATGTATGGAATTTTATTTTGTTTGGTAACCACTACGAAAAGTGAATCCATAGTAACTACTCCGCTTATATCCATAGATATGGAACCTGTTGATGAAGTTAACCCAGCATCTATGGCTATACCATTTTGAGATAAAGATACATAAGTACCTTCTTCAGAAATGATATCAATGGTTGATAACCCAAGTGGTATCACTTGATCATGCTGAACAGACAATGGCGATGGAACACCTAAGTAGATCATTAATGAAGGGTCTCCCATAAGATGATATATTTCATTGTAATAATCATCTGCACCGCCTGCTTGAGTAACCGCTAAGTTACCGCCCATCATAATTTGAGCGTTTGTGGTAAACCACTCTGTTTCAGGCTCTCCATTTACATGAAATAATCGATCAAAGAAACCAAGATTACTAGCATCATATGTAGGATTTGTTAAAATAGATCCATTCCCTACTGCAAACCAATAATCTTCATTCCAATAGGTATTGTTGGATCCTCCTATGTAACCAATAGCTCCCTTATTACTGACTCTAAGTAGAGCTTCTCCAAAACACTCGGGATCATCAAACTTATTGGATTGACAGCAATTACCTATCATCAATGGTAATTTACCAAAGTTGGTCATGTTTTGCACATCTGTACATGTAAATCCAGGGTCAGCCCAACCTTGAGAATAACCATGAGCTGTGTAATTAGCTATACCACAGCCGTTATTGATATCAACTAATATTTGACTAGCTGAACTTCCTGATGCAGGATATAAATAAGTATGTGCATTTATTCCATTGGAACTATTTGTGTAGTATTGATTGGCGTAATTAATTTGACCATTTCCATAAGTAGGTGCCATAGCTGCATCAACACCCGAGATCATCACTGCATCGGCTAAAAAAGATGGATCTTGAAAATTAAACATTTCATAATCAATGGTTTTTGAAACCATATGCTGAATTTCTTGGGGGTTGGATGATGAAAATCTTCCATAATATACATCTGCATAAAAATCACCATTTCCATCATATTCTGCATAATAAAGATCACTTACGTGGTTTCCTTGAGTACCACTAAATGAAGGGATTTCGTTTACGTCTCCAACCAATAAGATATATGATGGAGGATTATTTGATCCAGGGTTGTTATACAGATTTTGTAAATAATTTTTAATGGATGTTGTTGTATTACCCACATTTGGATCATCTGTGTAGGCTTCAATTACATTAAAACCTTTTTTTGTTTTCCAATCTACGAAGGGTTGTAACACTTGCTCAAAAGAACGATCAGAAACAATCACATATGTGGTTGGGTGGGTTGTAATAATATCCTTATTAGCGAAGAGAGTAGTTCGATTTATAAACTGATTAAATATGGGTGAAAATTCAGCCTGATTGTATGCTGCATAATTTAGTCGAGTTTGATTTAAATCTGCTTTCAAAAATTGAATTTCAAATTTAATATCATAATATACCTTCAGCTCGTTGGTACTAGGATTGTATTCAAAAGGACAAATTTCTAATCTAGACATTTGATGCTTTCTTATAATCCCTTTTTTTATTAATGAAACCAACTCATAGTTCATGAATTTATTTTGATTATAATATTTTGAATCTTTTTCAAAAACAACTTGTGATGGATCTTCACTTTTGGAAATTGACCTTTGATGTGGCTTGATCAAAGGCAGCTGTAGCTGATTTAAATCTATAGTTTCAAAAGAAACTTTTTTTATGGTAATCTTTATTTCACCTCCATTGGGTATTTCAATCAACTCATTAAATTGAGGCAGTCCTGGTTTACCAATTTCTTGGTGTTCATAAAAACCTTTTTTATCAATTGTGGTGTAGTATGTATTATTTGCAACTACCTTGGTAAAGGTAATTTGGTCTAATTTGAAATTAAACTCATAGTTATTTTGGTTAATCTCACTGATCTCAAACAAGAAATCCTTGTTTGGCAAAGAATATTGTTGAGCATAAAATCCAAATAAAGGGGCAAATAGGAAAATTAAAAAACTTCTATTGAATATCATTTAGATAAAATTAGATCACAATTTACTAATTATTTCCTTTTGAATTTTCAAATTTGACTCATATTGTTTACTATTGACTACTAATCTTATTTGACATTTTAAGAATACTTTATATCTCAATAATATTGATTTGCTGGACGGAATTATCTTTTTGTCAAAGTACTCATTTTAATTATTCTCAAAGCGATGAAAAATTAAAATATACTTCTGAGAATAAAGAAACTAATCAAAACGATTTAAAAGAAACAAATGTGACAGATGACAATAAATGCAAAGATAACCCCGCAAATAATGACGATGCATTAAAAAACTCCAATAATTCAATTGGATTAACAACTATGAGTAATGACCTGAGAATCAAAAGGTTTTTCACAAAAACGTATAGTGTAGTGGATATCTATTGCAAAAGAAATAAATTATCCAAAAGGAAATTATGCTCCGCAATTATTTCTGAAATTTATTAGATTACATTAACTCTAGTTTCCTCATATGATATCTTACTAGGTTTTCGACAGGTTTTTGGATAATATTTCCTAGTATAATATTATTCTTATGTGCGGCAAACTTTAACTCATTTTCATAAATCTTACTAATTGAGCCAATAAAATGGGTTTTCACTGACTTAGATTCAGGGTAACAACAAACGTGGATTTTTATAAATTCATCCATGCCCTCTTTAACCATTTCCGTCACATATGAGGTGTCTTTATATTTCGATATAAATTTCATAAATGATGCTAAATACACATTAGCATGAGGCTTCATATAAACTCGTTCAAAAATAGCTGCTTTGGTGATCTTTAGTTCGTTCTCTAATCCATACTTTATATCTGTTGGAAGTTTATTATATAGGTAATCTCTTAATAATTTTTTACCATAATAAGCTCCTGAGCCTTCATCACCCAACACATATGCAATTGCTGGCACCTCTTCCCTTACATTTTCTCCATCGAAAAAGCATGAATTAGACCCAGTACCTAAAATACATGAAATTGATGATTCGTCTTCATATGTGGCTAATGCACATGCTAATAGGTCATGATCTACATTTGAATCTGCATTAGGAAATAAACGGTTCATTGCCTTCAAAACAATTTGATTCATATCACTGCTTGAGCAACCAGCTCCATAGAAAAACACTTTTGAAATTTGGTCACCATAGGCTATTAATTCCTTGTTTTTTTGTACAGTTGAAACAATTAAATCTGTAGAATGAAAAAAAGGATTGAACCCCATGGTTTTAAAATATTGTTTTTCATTGAACTCATCAATTAAAACCCAATCTGTTTTTGTAGAACCACTTTCAGCGATTAAAATCATAACTTTATCTTTTATTTTCAATTACCAAAAGTCCTCTCACACTAATTACATTTTCCAATGCAAGGTGATCTTGGTAATTTAATTCATTTATCTCATCTACTAGATAATTTTACATGTAATAACGTCACTCCAAATGAGTTAATTTCTTCTTTAATTCCTTTATTTATATTTTGTAAATATTTGTTCATTATGGCGACCAAAAAATTTCTAATTCTGCAGATTGAGAATTAATACAATAACTAATTGGAAGTAATTTTTCTTTAGCACTATCAATTACTTCTTTTTTCTTATCTCCTTTCACATATAAGAGTAATTTTTTTGTATTCAATAGTGATTTTAAATTATGTGTAATTCTATTGGGTGGATTAGTAGGTGCTTGATTTGTTAAGATATCGGGTTCTACAGCTGAAAGAGCTAATTCCGTTGAATGTGTATTCGGAAATAAAGATGCAGTGTGACCATCCGTTCCCATACCTAGTAATACAATAGTTTTTTCACCCAGAAAACCGTTATTCCTCTCTCGACATAAAATTAAATTTTCATGCTCGGATTCTAAGTTATACACCATTGGTGTGAATGAGCTTTTATTCACAATCTCTTCACCAAGTTCAGAATTTATGATGTTATAATTACTAAACTTACTTTCGTTATCAACCCACCTTTCATCAACAAGTCCTATCTCAACTTTATTCCAATCAATTAAAAAAAATTTAAATTTCCTATATAATTTCATTGGGAATGATCCACCGGAAAGTAATAATTTTGCAAAACCTTGCGATTTAATTGAAATCTGCAAATGATGCTCTATTATTTTCAATAGACTATTCTCTAATGATGACTCCAATTTAAATTCGTTCCAATTCATTTTTTTGAAATTTTGCAACATCCCTGCTCATTTTCAATAATTTCAAACAAGTTGCAGCTTTCAATGACTCCATTACATTTTTTACTCATCTATTTATACAAATATATGGTTATTGTTTAAATTACACTTAGTTAATTGATGTAAAAAATACAAAAATAATAACGTCATAATGACGTTTAGTTTAAAAAGTTTATACTTTTAACAAAATTCAATCATGAAAAAATGGATATTAATCTGGTGTATTGGTGCGCTTTTTAGTTGTACTAATGCTAACAATGAAGTAAAAATAAATGAACCATCTCATTGGAAAGACAATGCTACCATATACGAACTTAATGTGAGGCAATTTTCAGAAAAAGGAGATTTTAACTCTATCCTGCCCCATTTGGGTAGGTTAAAATCGATGGGGGTTAAAATTATATGGTTAATGCCAATTCACCCTATTGGAGAATTAAATAGAAAAGGAAGTTTAGGAAGCTATTATTCCGTAAAGGATTATAAAGAAATAAATCCAGAATTCGGAAATAAAGAAGATTTTAAAGTACTTGTTGATAGCATTCACGAATTAGATATGAAGATTATCATTGATTGGGTAGCTAATCATACTTCATTTGACAATGCGTGGTCAACAGATCACAAAGATTGGTATACGCTAGATTCTAATAACAATCTGCAGCCGCCTTTGGGAACAGATTGGTGGGATGTAGCTGACTTAAATTATGAAAATAATGAATTAAGAAACGCCATGACAGACGCTTTACTATACTGGGTTAATGAATTTGATATTGACGGATATAGATGCGATGTAGCTTCATGGGTGCCAGACGACTATTGGAAAAGTGCCATTGATACACTAAAACAATCAAAGGATGTATTCATGTTGGCTGAAGCGGAAGGGAAAAACCTACATGATGCTGGATTTGACATGACATACAATTGGAGTTACATGCATGTTACAAATGAAATAGCAAAAGGAAATCAAACCCTTAGCTCTTTAGATTCATTATTCATGGTAGAAGATAGTATTTATAACAGCAATGATATAAGAATGTATTTCACCACCAATCACGATGAAAACTCTTGGAATGGCACTGCTTATGAAAGATATGGAGCATCTTTTCATGTACAAACCCTTTTAGCATTTACCATGCCTGGAATGCCATTAATTTATAATGGCCAAGAAAGTGGACTCAACAAAAGACTAAGATTTTTTGAGAAAGATACGATTGAGTGGGGAGAATATTCCCATCAAGATTACTTTTCCAAGTTATATAAATTGAGAATAGAAAATTCAGCTATGTGGAATGGCGACACCAATACTGTTTTTGAAAAAATTGATTCCAAGTTTGAGAACCTCTTTGCGTTTAGAAGAAAAAATGAAAATAATCAAGTCACCGTACTACTTAATTTTGATAAGGATAGTTTAGTTATTGAAAACTATAAAGAATTAGGCATAGGTGGGTATAGTATAGACTACATGGAAGGGAAAATTATTCCAAAAATCATAAATATCCCTGCAAACAATGGTAAAATTTACATAGATTAGGTCTAATGAATCAAAAACCAAAATTATCTTTTTGGCAAATTTGGAATATGAGCTTTGGATTCTTAGGAATCCAATTTGGTTTTGCTCTTCAGGGTGGATTTATGTCCAGAATTTTTCAAACCTTAGGTGCCGAAAAAGAAGCCATTCCTATGCTTTGGATTGCAGCTCCTTTAACAGGCTTACTCGTTCAGCCTATAATAGGTTATTTAAGTGATCGAACTTGGCATCCTAAGTTAGGTAGAAGAAGACCCTATTTTTTAATTGGAGCTATTTTAAGCTCATTGGCTTTATTTTTTGTCCCTTATTCTCCATACTTATGGATAGCTGCAGGGTTCTTATGGGTTTTAGATGCTTCTATAAACATCAGTATGGAACCTTTTAGGGCACTAGTTGCCGATAAACTAAATGATGAACAACGCTCTTACGGATTTGTTGTACAAACACTTATCATTGGTATTGGTACTTGGATTGCAAGTAATCTTCCATGGGTTGTTACTAAACTTGGTGTATCTAATGAAGCTGGACCTGGTGTCGTTCCACCATCTGTTAAAATAGCATTTGCAATTGGAGCCTTTGTATTTATATCTAGCATACTATATACTATTTTTACTACATCTGAATATCCACCCGATGAGTCGAAACTTGAAAACAATCAAAATTCATTTGTAAAAGACATATTCACAAGTATATTAGAAATGCCCTCCACCATGAAAAAACTGGGTATAATTCAATTTTTTAGCTGGTTTGCTTTTTTTGTGATGTGGAGTTTAGCTACTCCTGCACTTACCGAACACGTTTTTAAGGCACCCTCTCCAATCATGGACCAATACAATATGCAAATTGAGGAGGAAGCTTACCAATTTGAACTAGACAATAAAAAATATCAAGATGCGGCAGATTTAGTGGGTTCTTACATGGGGACATATGGATTATCTTCTATGGCTTTTGCTCTACTACTAACGTTGTATACTTCTAAAAGACGTATTAATCGAAAAATGACTCATATGATATCACTGTTATTAGGAGGATCCGGTTTTATAATCATGAGATTTATCGACAACCCCAATTGGCTTATTTTATCCTTTATGTTAATAGGAATTTCCTGGGGCAGCATTCTTTCAATGCCATACGCTATGTTATCCAGCTCAATAGATGAAAACAAAATGGGACTTTACATGGGACTCTTCAACATGTTTATTGTATTTCCTCAAATTATAGCCGCTTTGGGAGGAGCAAATTTTTTATCTAATTTATTAGGTGATGATTCCATCAACGCCATGACTTTGGCTGGTATTTGCTTAATTGTAGCGGGACTGTCCAATAATTTGATAACCGACAAAAGTGTAATTTCATACGCAAATGATTAAGGGGCTCATTTTTGATCTGGATGGTGTACTTGTTTCTACAGAAACCAATCACTATGTGGCATGGAAATTAATAGCCGATGAACTCAAAATTCCGTTCACCGAGAAAGAAAACGAAAAACTTAAAGGTCTAAGTAGAGCTGACTCCTTGTCAGCTTTACTAGATCTTGGAAAAAGATCTATATCACATCTTAAATTTAAAACAATCTTGGATTATAAAAATAAGATTTACCTAAAGTCTATCGAAAAAATCAATCAAAGCAACCTATTACCAGGAGTGTTAGAATTCATTAAAGAAAAACATGAAAAAAACCACCTTCTGGCAGTAGGATCTTCTAGCAGAAATGCACATTTCATTTTAAAAAAGACTAAAATTGATCATTTCTTTACATGCGTCATTGATGGTAATATGGTTAAAAAACCTAAACCCGATCCTGAGGTTTTCATAAACGCATCTTCAGGCTTAGGTTTACCTAGAAGTGAATGTTTGGTGTTTGAAGACGCAGAAAGTGGAGTTATTGCTGCTAAAAAAGGAGGATTTCATGTTATTGGTGTGGGAAATTTAAAAATAAAAGATAGCTGTGATTATTTTATAAAAAATATGGGTGAATTTGATTTAAGTTCTTATGAAGAATCTATTTGAAATCGATGAATGGAAGATTGTTCAAAATCAATATGAACCGTCTAAACAACTTCAAGCTGAAAGTATTTTTAGTATTGGCAATGGTTCATTTGGTCAGAGAGCCAATTTTGAAGAACACTATTCTGGCCCTACCCTACAGGGTAATTACTTAGGAGGCATTTACTATCCTGACAAAACTAAAGTGGGCTGGTGGAAAAACGGCTATCCAGAATATTTTGCAAAAGTTTTAAATTCATGTAATTGGATTGGGATTAATCTGAAAATTAACAATGAAGAGATTGATATCCACCAGCAAAAAGTGATTTCATTTCATAAAACCCTTGATATGAAAAAGGGGATATTAACTAGAAATGTGACGTTAGAGTTGAATAACAAACAACAAGTGTTGATGGAGTTTACCCGTTTTTGCTCCATGGCAAATACCAAATTGGGCATAGTAAGAGTTAATATAAAACCATTAAATTTTAGCGGCAAACTGATTGCAGAAATATATTTAAATGGTAAAGTTTACAATAGTGATTCCAATTACGATGAGCTATTTTGGAATCATGTGAATTCATCATGTGAAAACTTTAAAGGGTATGTTAGTACGTCAACAAAAAAGACATTATTTCATCAATCAACCGCTATGGAATGTAAAATTGAATGTGATGAAAAAGAGTTGGAAATTGAGCCCAAGACTAGAGAAAAAGATTTTTTCATTTCTAATGAACTTCAAATTGAAATTAAAGAACAACAAACATACACCATAACTAAATATGTAGGTATTTCAACCAATCTTAATGACACAGATACAAATGTTATTAAGGAATCTATTGATATAGCCAAAAAAGCTAAAGCCATTGGATTTCATGAATTATTGAGCAGGCATATTAATGTTTGGGATGAAATTTGGAAAAAATCAGACATCAAAATAGTTGGTGATAAGGAAGCACAACAGGGAATAAGATTTAATATTTTTCAACTTTATCAAACTTATACGGGCAAAAATAAAAAATTGAACATAGGCCCAAAAGGATTTACTGGTGAAAAATATGGGGGCGCAACCTATTGGGATACAGAAGCATATTGCTTACCTTTTTATTTAAAAACTGCTCATTCAAATGTGGCTAGACAGCTCTTAATGTATCGCTATAATCAGTTGGATAAAGCGATAGAAAATGCCAAAAAGTTAGGGTTTGATGACGGTGCAGCCCTATACCCTATGGTGACTATGAATGGAGAAGAGTGTCATAATGAGTGGGAAATTACCTTTGAAGAAGTACATCGAAATGGAGCAATAGCCTTTGCTATTTATAACTATGTAGAACACACTGGAGATTACGAATACGTCAAAGACTATGGTATTTATGTACTTATTGGAATTGCTAAATTTTGGTCACAACGATTTAATTGGTCAGAAGATAAAGAGGCTTATGTGATGTTAGGAGTTACAGGTCCAAATGAATATGAAAACAACGTCAATAATAATTGGTATACCAATTATATTGCTAGATGGTGCTTATCTTACACATTGGACTGTCTTAAAGAACTTAATCTTAACTTAATAAATCCAAAAGAAATAGATAACTGGACAAAAATCATTCAGAATACCTATCTACCAAAAATGGATAATAACTCTATTTTTCTGCAACAAGATGGATTTTTAGACAAAGAGCAATTGACTGTAAATGATTTAAAAAAAGAGGATAGACCCATAAATCAAAATTGGTCATGGGATAGAATATTAAGGTCCATTTTTATTAAACAAGCAGATGTACTACAAGGCATTTATTTTTTTGAAGATCATTTCTCAGAAGATGAAATGAGAGATAACTTTGAATTTTATGAACCTAAAACCGTACACGAGTCTTCATTATCTCCGTGTATTCACGCTATTCTAGCAGCGAAGCTTAATAAAATGGATATAGCGTATGAATTATACTTAAGAACGTCTAGACTTGATTTAGATGATTATAATCAAGAGGCTAATGAAGGACTACACATTACAAGTATGGCAGGCACTTGGCTATCTGTAATTGAAGGGTTCGCAGGTGTTCGTGTTAAAAAACAACAACTTTATATCAATCCAAAATTGCCAAATGAATGGAAAGAGCTAAAGTTTAACTTAGTAGTCAATAATAATTTACTTCAAATTAAAATCAATCACAACCATTTCACTGTTTTTAATCTAGGTGAAGAAAAGATAACCTTTTCACATAAGGATAAATGGTATGACGTATTAGCTCATAAAGTAACCCACATTACATTTTGATGAATTTTGACATTGTTGTACCTATTTTAAGGTAATATATGCCTTTAGTAAGGTGGGATACATCTAATTCTAATTTATTATTAACCTTTGCAGATAAAACAACTTTTCCGGAGAGATCCACAACCTCAAATTTGGATGAAGAATAATCTTTTACGAAGGATAAATTAATTATCCCAGTTGTAGGATTTGGATATATATTTAACTTGTCAATAATTTCATATAAACCCACACTTGGAGGAGGAATACAAGAGCATTTATTTTTAATTGCATCAAGAAAAGGATGTGATGGAGCCTCATAATTTACTTTTACCCAACATTTTTGACCACTTTGATTTGCGGTTGTATTTCTTATTTTTATAGTATACCAAGATTCACTTAAAACATCAAAATCATGTATCAAATTTCCTACACCAGAAATAGAATCTATTACAATGCAATTGCTATCTACAAGCAAAAGATTAATGGACAAATTAGAAAATAACGGATATAGTTCTACAGAAATGGTTGAGTATTCCTTAGCATAAACTTTACCTACCACTCTACATTCTTGGCTATTAATAGGCAGCATACCACCTTGTTGTAAAGATAAAAGATGACTATCCCCTAAATCGTTTGCCATTTCCCATTCTTGGGTTATACTTTCAGAGGGATTCACATAATTTGTTTGTATACCATCAGGTGCCCAAATGCAATATCCTCTCCTACCTAAGTTTGCCGAGCCATCACATGGCGGTATAGAAATATCAATTTTCCCTCCTCCATAAACAGTAATGGTTTGTGTATTTGCACCACTGTAATCTTTTAATACGGTTCCATCAGAAAAATTACTTTGAATTCCAGTTATATTTTTCCAACTATTCCAATTATCGTTAACTGCAATAATTGCCTTAGCATCTCTTTCAATAACTAATGCACTATTTTCTTGCCACCTGACTAAATAAGAACCACTCTTAAAATCAAGGTTTTGATGACACCAAATGATATTAACAATATCTGATCTCATGGGTAATTCTGTAGAATCAGTTGGATCATGGTTGTATCTGTTCCCATTGTATCCAATATCAAATAAGTCCTCAAAATAGACCATAGGAGCACCATCTACTGCAAAAGCAATTGCATAAACCAAACTTAGTCTAGGATCATTAGGTTCAATTTGTGGGCCCAGTTGACTTCCAAGATTCCAACCATTGTAATTTCCATTATTATCTAGAATAGGTCTGAACGTATCATGATTATTTACAAAAGGTACTGTACGTTGTCTATTTGACTGTTGGTAATTTGGCACTGTTCCTAAGTCAAAACTTCCATTACCCTGAATAATGCCAGTAAGCGCATTTCTAAGCGAAAAATCAAAAGTTCCTGCTCTATTTTGAACATCATTACACCATTGATCTAGAGCAGAAGCCCCACCAACCCATTCTCCTACAGCAAACATATCATCAGTTCCGTTTGCCCATCCGTTTCCGTGTTGAATGTTCCATAAAAAATCTTCTACTATGTAAGTAGGAAAATGTTTAATAGCATCTATTCTAACTCCTTCCCAACCCATTTGCTTTTTATACCACATCAACCAGTTTCTTGTATTGGTTCTCATGTAATCAGCAGATTGATTGGGATTATATGTTGCATTTGAACTCAACCCAAATGAATTTGATTCATAAGAAATATCAGGACCCCAATAGGGCGTATTCATTTCATTTGAACAACATATGTAACTGTTATTTGGGTAAAAATTTGGCCAATTTTTTGAAAATCTTCCAGAACGAGCTAAATAATTAGAAGCTGACTCAGCACTAGCTGGTGTTGCATAAGAAACATATCTAAAGTTTTTGAATTTATTAGTTGCCCCATCATCAATTGCCGCTGGATCTCTTCCGCCAGCACCATTTTGACTGCCTGCTCCGTCTATATGATTTAAAACAATATCCTGAATAACGTCAATACCATTAGCCTTCAGTACAGCCACCATTCTCAATAATTGATCCTTATCTCCCATTTTAGTTTTAAGAAATCCTTTTTGGTACTTGTCCCCTAAATCATAATGATCAAATGGAGAATATCCCATGTAAGTAATTTGCGAGTTTTTAACCGTAGGAGGAATCCAAACAGCATCAATACCAATACTTCTAAGCCTAGGTGCTAGAGCAGATAAATAATCAGCATACTTATATGAATAATTAGCATTAAAATAATCCCACCAATATCCTTGGAGAACAACTTGTTTTGAAGTAGACAAAGTCTGCCCACTAACCGATATTAAAAAACAAAAATGACAAACTAAACATACTAAACGCTTAATAGCCATTGTTTTGGGAAAGATTTGGATTATTTACAATATCGTATGTAGGTAGAGGATAAAGTGATCTAAATTCATCAACAGCTGTTCCATCTGTAGTACCACCTTTAAAAGACCAAACTAAATCTGACCCAGTAAACTTATTAAATCTGATCAGATCAGTTCTTCTTGTACATTCCCAGTAAAGCTCCTTGCTTCTTTCATTTAGAACATCATCCAATGTTACGGTTGAAAAATTATGATTGGAATTACCATATGCACGTACTCTGATTTCATTAATATTGTCTAAGGCTGTTGCCTGATCTCCCACTTTTAAGGAAGCTTCAGCTAACATTAATTTAACATCAGCTAATCTAAATAAAGGAAAATCTGTATCTGAGTGAGAAAGAGCTACATGTGAACCTGGATTTCCCATTTGATCCAAATTACTGAACTTACCAACCAAATATCCGCTAGTATCAGGACAATTCGTTAAAACATCTCCAATATTTACGTCTTGGATAACCAAAACCGTATCTCCAGCTATCACTTTTTCTCCAGAAGTGTGAAACATCCATCTTGAGTCTAATGTAGAATCTGAAAAAATATTTACAAATGTAGGAGTAGCTCTTAATCCATTCCATCCGTTATTCATACCATAATCACTTGCGTCCATAGTAGATCCAATTGCTGCGCATATTAAAAACGTAGTTCCACCCCATGTTTGAGTGTATTGTCCATCGAAGCAAACTGGAAAAATGATTTCAGAAGATGTGTGGTTATCTGCCATAAATAATTCCGAATAACTTGTACTCAAACTGAATCCTCCATTATCAATCACTTTATTACAATATACAATACAATCATCCCATCTTGGATTACTGGTATATACCTCTGCATTTAAATACATTTTAGCTAGTAAGGTTTGTGCCGCTGCCTTACTTGCTCTTCCATATGGAACCGAAGCTGGTTCTAGCAGATTATCTTCAATGGATAGTAATTCTGCTTCGATCCAATCAAATAGATCAGATCTTGTAATTTGATCGGGCGTAAATACACCTATTGGATCTGTTTCATCCACAAAAGGAACATTACCAAATAAATCCATAGCATGATAATAACTTAAAGCCCTCATGAATCGAGCCTCTGCACGATATGTTCTAATTTCATTTTGTTGTTCATCTGTAAAGCCTTTCTCATTCATGCTTTCGTCAGAAGATTCTTTTATAAAAACATTCGCAATAGGGATTTGAAAATATATCCTTGAATACATAGCTTTTACAAAAGAGTTTTCTGCACTCCACTCCATTTTACACATTTCAGGAATTCCAACATCGTTCCATCTGCAAATAGCATGATCTGTAGGTAATTCTTGCAAGTTCCACAAGACTCTGATATACTGTGAAAATCCTTCATCAATTCCGGCTATGTCTGGATTTCCGGATGGACCGTGTAGGCCTGAAAGAGACATACCTGCATAAATTTTGGCAAGCACTTTTTCATAATTATCCGCATCAGCATACACCTCAACTGAAGATAAGCCAATTGGAGGAGCTAAATCTAATCTCTTAGAACATGAATCTAAAAATAAAAATCCAGTAGTTATTAATGACAGAAAACCTATTTTAATCTTTTTCATAGTGTTTGTTTTTAAAAGTCAAATGTTAAGTTAAGTGAATAAATTCGTGGTCTAGGGTACATGTTGTTATCAATCCCACCAACTACTTCAGGGTCCATTCCAGAGTACTGCGTGAAAACAAATACGTTGTTTACAGTAAGCGCAGCATTTAATCTAAACTTATCAGAAAGTGAATTGCCAAAATTATATCCAAGTGTAAAATAATCCATTCTCAAGAAATTTGCTTTTTCTAAAAAATAATCACTTAAAAGTTGTTCGTTAGAACTTTCCATAAAATTTGTTGTTAAAAAACTGCTATGGATATTCGAAGAGTTAAATGTGGAATTTCCAGCCTGTAAGTTTCCATGATTTGAAGCCAAATTATTATAGACATAAGCTCCTAACTCTGCACGCATTGATGTTCCCATGTACCAGTTCTTGTAAGATGCATTTAGATTTAATCCTAAAAACCAATTTGGATTAGGGTTTCCTGATCTTACTCTGTCATCAATGTTTATCACAGAATCGTTATTAAAGTCGGTGAACTGATCTTCTATAGGCTTACCATCAGCATCATAATTAGCTTCATACATGAAAAAGGTAAAAGTTGGATAACCCACGGTATGAACCTGAGCAGTATTACCAATACCTCCAGAAATACCGCCTACTTGTATACCAACAGAAGATGTATCTTCAACTAGAGATAAACCAGTAACTGTATTTTTGTTGTAAGAAGCATTCAATCCCAGATCTATTTTAGTGGTACTTGTATTTAATAGTCCTAGATTCAAATTTACTTCAACACCTTCGTTTTTCATGCTCCCTACGTTAGTCAAAATAAAATTAGTAAAATTGGTGCCAGCTACAACAGGTACCGTAGCTAATAAATCAGAGGTTTCCTTTACATAATAATCAACCGAACCGCTTATCTTATCGTTCATAAATCCATAATCCAATCCAATGTTTGTACTAGCAGTTGATTCCCATTTAATGTTATAATCATATCCATCTGGACGAAGTGTGCTAACGTAATTTCCTCCAAACTGATATTGAGCGGTAATAGACCCTTGTTGGTAATTAGGAATATAGGGATAGTCATAAAAAATATCTTGTTGTCCAGTAACCCCATATCCTGCTCTAAATTTTAAATAGGATATCAATTCTGAATCCTTCAAATATGACTCTTCACTAATTATCCAAGCAGCTGATGCTGAAGGAAACCACCCCCATCTGTTTTCAGGACTAAATCTTGATGAACCATCTCTTCTTAAAGTAGCGGTAATCACATATTTATCCAAATACGAGTATATTCCTCTTCCGTAATACGAAAGCAACGCATTTTTTGTATCCGTTGGAATACCTGGAGCATTTAACGTGTCTCCCGCAATATTTAGTCCTGGATAAGATGGACTCATTGTAGACCACTCTTGAAACGAATAACCAGCAGTTAAGTCTAAACGATGATCACCTCCTTGGTCTGCATTGCTGTAATTCAAAAAACCTTCAATTAATTGATTTGAT